>NZ_JBEYSU010000014.1:0-149988 GCF_040704235.1 Micromonospora sp. NPDC047707 | reverse complement strand
CTGGAACAACTGACCCACAGTCTTTCCTCGACAGGGGGAACCAAGCCGCTGGCCGGCACCCGGATTCCGGGTGCCGGCCAGCGGCGTCCGCACACCTGGCCCGACCGATTCTCAGCTCACGTGGACGATGACGGCTGTGGCGTTGTCGGCGCCGCCGGCGGTGAGGGTGGTGTCGAGGAGGGCGCTGACGGCCTGACCCGGATCGGGGTCGGCCAGGATCTCCCGCAGGCGGTGGTAGTCGACCTGGTCGCTCACCCCGTCGGTGCAGAGCAGCCAGGTGTCGCCGGGTCGCAGCGTCACCGCGAGCAGGTCCGCCTCCGGTTCGCGCGGATGCCCGGCGTACCGGGTGAGCTGGTAGCGGGCCCGGGCGGCGGCGGGGGAGTCGGCCGCGTACCAGCCGTGGACGACGCCCAGCCAGGCCGCGGTGTGGTCGACGGTCAGCAGTTCCAGGAGGCCGTCGCGCAGCCGGTACGCCCGGGAGTCACCGAGCTGCACCAGCCAGCCCTGTCCGCCGTCCGGTTCGACGAGCAGGGCGGTGAGGGTGCACCCGGTCAGGTCGGCGAGGTCGGCGCCGGCGGCGCGTACGGCGGACTGGACCTGGGCCACGGCGGTGCGCAACCGACGGGCGTCCACGTCGGGCCAGGTGGCCCGGACGTCCGCGACGAGCGTGCTCACCGCGGTGTTGCCGGCCCGGCGGCTGCCCTCACCGGCGCCCATGCCGTCGGCGACGACGGCGAGGGGCAGTTCGGGGTCGACGTGGAGGACGTCGAAGTTCGCCGGGTACCGGCGGCCGACGGTGGAGGCGCCCGCCAGCCGCAGGTGCAGGTGCCCGACCGGCAGCAGGCGGGGACCGTCGAACGAGTGCACGGCCGGACCCTAGCAGGATCGTCAACCGGAGTTGACATAGGCCGCGCGTCAACGTAAGTTGACGACATGAGTCAGGCGACGGAACTCGCGGCGGCCGCCAGCAGCACCGACCCCCGGGTCGGGCTACGCGCCGTCCGCGCGCTGCGCCGGCTACTCGAGCGGCTCGAGGTGGTCCAGGTCGACAACGCCCGGCGGCAGGGCTGGTCCTGGCAGGAGATCGCCGACGCGCTCGAGGTCAGCCGGCAGGCGGTCCACAAGAAGCACGCCGGGCGGCCGGCGGTCGATCGAACCTGGGAGGCGTGATGTTCGAGCGGTTCACCGACCGGGCGCGCAGCGTGGTCAAGGGGGCGCGCGACGAGGCCCGCGCCGAGGGGCGACGCCCGGTCGGCACCGAGCACCTGCTGCTCGCGATGCTCGACGACGGCGACAGCCTCGCGGTGCGGGTGCTGCGCGAGGCGGGCGTCAGCGCCGACGACCTGCGGGCTCGGATCCGGCGGCACACCGCGCACACCAGCACCGGGCTCGCCGACGCCGACGCCGCCGCGCTGCGCGAGATCGGCATCGACCTGGCGGCCATCGTCGCGCGCATCGAGGCGACGTTCGGCCCGGACGCGCTCCGCGAGGCGGAGCCGACGCCGCGCCGCCGCTGGGGCCGGCGACGGTACGCGGGCGGCCCGTTCTCGGCGCGGGCGAAGAAGGTGCTGGAACTGTCGCTGCGGGAGGCGCTGCGGCTGCGCCACTCACACATCGGCACCGAGCACATCCTGCTCGGCCTGCTCCGCGAAGGCAACGGCCTCGCCGCACTGGTGCTCACCGAGGCGGGCGTGAACCTGGAGGACCTCCGCCGCCGCGTCGAGGCCGCCCTCAGCACGGCCGCCTGACCCGGGCGCGTGGCGTGGCGCGGCGGGCTGCACCGGTGGCGGCGGCGCCGAAACCTCCTTGTGGCGCTGCCGACCCCGCTCGCGCCGCAACTCGCTGAACCCGCGGCCGTGCTGCACACTGACGCCGTGGATGCTGGCGAGGACAAGGGCGGGCTGCGGTCGGCCGTGGTGGTGAACCCGGTCAAGGTGGCCGATCCGGACGAGTTGCGCCGTACCGTCGACGACGTCCTCGCCGCCGCCGGCTGGCCCGAACCGCTCTGGTACGAGACCACCGTCGACGACCCGGGGCGGGGCCAGGCCGCGCAGGCCGTACGGGCCGGCGTGGACGTGGTCTTCGTCTGCGGCGGTGACGGCACCGTCATGTCCTGCGTCAGCGCCCTCGTCGGCACCGAGGTGGCGCTGGCCGTCCTGCCGCAGGGCACCGGCAACCTGCTCGCGGCCAACCTGGGCCTCTCCAACGACCTCGTCGCCGGCCTCGAGGTGGCCCTCGAGCGCGGCCGGCGCCTGCTCGACGTCGGGCAGGTCGAGGAGCACCACTTCACCGTGATGGCCGGCATGGGCTTCGACGCCCAGATGCTGGCCGCCACCTCGGAGACCACCAAGAAGCGGATCGGCTGGCCGGCGTACGTGGTGGGGGCGGCGCGGCACCTGCGGGACCGGCCGATGCGGGTCTCCATCCGCATCGACGACCAGCAGCCGTTCCGGCGTCGGGCCCGGTCCGTCCTGGTCGCCAACGTCGGCCGGCTCCAGGGCGGCCTGCGCCTGCTCACCGGCGCCGAGCCGGACGACGGCTACCTCGACGTCGCGGTGCTCACCCCGCGCACGTTGCGGCACTGGGTGGCGCTCGGCTGGGCGGTCGTCCGCAGGCAGGAACGGGTGCCCCGGATGGAGGTGTTCCGCGGGCGGCGGGTGGAGATCACCAGCAACCGCCCGCAGCCGCGGGAGCTCGACGGTGACCTGATCGAGCCGGGCCGGACGCTGCGGGCGGAGATCCGGCGGCGGGCGCTGTGGCTGTGCGTACCGCAGCCGGAGGAGGCGCCGGACCTGGCGGTGGACGTCGACGCGGCCGCCGAGCGGGGCGAGCAGCGGGTCGAGGAGGCGCGCCGTGAGTAGCACCCGCATCGTGCCGGAGACCCGGCTGATGGCCGACGAGGAGCTGTCCGCCGACGACGCCTGGCACACCCTGCGCCGCGAGGGCGGCTGGCACCTGCTGCGGGATGCGTTCATCCGGTTCCGCTACGGCGACGGGTTCAGTCACTCCCGGGCGTTCGCGTTGCAGCTCTGCCTGGCCGTGGTGCCGTTCCTGATCGCGCTGACCGGTCTGATCTCGGAGCTGGGCGTCGAGGAGGGCGGTGAGGTCGTCGCCGACACCGTGCTGGCGCTCTCTCCGGGCGCCAGCGACGAGGTGGTGGGTGAGCTGCTCGGCGAGGGCGAACGCACCGAGGAGGTGGGCGAGCTGGCCCTGACCCTCGGTCTGCTCACCGGCCTCGTTGCGCTGACCATGACGATGGCGCAGATCGAGCGGGGCGCCAACCGGATCTACGGCGTCGAGCGGGACCGCCCGGCGCTGTGGAAGTACGTACGCGCCGCCGTCCTGGCGCTCACCGCCGGCCTGCCCGCGCTGACCGGGTTCCTCATCCTGGTCGCCGGCGGTGCGATCGGCGACTCGGTGCAGCGGCACTACGCGTGGGGCCAGTTCGCCGACGGCGTGTGGGACGTGGCGCGGTGGCCGCTCAGCCTGGGGCTGACCGTGCTCGCCGTCGCGGTGCTGTTCCGGCACGCGCCCCGGCGCAACCAGCCCGGCCTGTCGTGGCTGTTCTTCGGTGCCGGGACGGCCACCGCGCTGTGGTGGCTGACCAGTCTCCTGCTCGCGGGGTACGTCGCCTGGAGCGACGACTTCAACCAGACGTACGGAGCGCTGACCGGCATGATGGCGCTGCTGCTGTGGGCCAACCTCACCGGCATGGCGCTCTTCGGCGGGCTGGCCTTCGCCGCGCAGTTGGAGGCGGTGCGGATCGGCGCCCACGAGCCGGCCCAGCCGGACCTGTGGGAGCCCGAGGCCGACCGGATGGAGCCGCACGACACCGGCGAGATGACCGCGCTGTAGATCCGCCGCCCGGTGTACGCGAAGCACCGATCGGGTATTGCGCCACGCCAGAAGCTGAGAGGGAGGCTGCCGTGGGCGTGGTCACCGACGTGTTGCGCCGACCCCTGGGTCACTTCACCGAGCGGACGCTCGCCGGCCTGGCGCTCGTGCTCGGCACCGGGGTCGGCTTCGGTCTGCTGCTGGTCCTGGTCCGGGTGAAGTGGACCCCGCTGTACGACGTCGACCACGGTGTCGCCGCGTGGCTCAACGACCTCGTGTCGCCGTACGGGCCGCTGGTCACCGTGCTCAACGCGCTCACGGACCTGGGCGGCCGGGCGGTGCTCATCTGGCTGATCTCGGTCGCCGTGGTCGGTCTGCTGATCCGTCGGCAGGGGCGGCTGGCGGTGTTCCTCATCGTCACCGGCGTCGGCGCGTTGATCCTGGACCCGGCGCTCAAGACGCTCGTCGACCGGCTGCGCCCCGAGGTGGAGGTGCCGATCGGGGCGTACGCGGGGCAGAGCTTCCCCTCCGGTCACGCGCTCGGGTCGTTCGTCGCGTACGGTGCGCTGCTGCTGGTCTTCCTCCCGGCCATGTCGCCCCGCTGGCGGAAGCCGGCAATCGGCCTGGTCGCCACGGTCGTGGTGCTCATCGGGCTGACCCGGATCGCGCTGGGCGTGCACTTCGTCTCCGACGTGCTGGGCGCGTGGCTGCTGGGCGCGGCGTGGCTGGGCATCGCCGCGTACGCCTTCCGGCTGTGGCGGCTGGAGCGCGGCCGGCCGGTGCCGGCGCTGACCGAGGGGTTGGAGCCGGAGGCCGCGCACGACGTGGCGCCCGCCCCCGACGAGGCGCACCTGCTGCCGCACCCGCGGGCAGCCGTCTTCGAGCTGATCGTCGGCTGGGTGCTGGTGCTCGGCGCCCTCTACGGCTTCGGGATGTTCGTCAGCTACCACGCCGGCGGGACGTTCCTCGCCACCCTCGACACCGACGTGCCGCGCTGGTTCGCCGAGCACCGGAACCCGGACCGCGACGACCTCTCCTGGTGGTGGAGCAAGTTCGGCGACACCCACGCGATCCTGCTGATCTCGCTGGTCTTCTGCCCGCTGGTGCTGGCGGTCTGGCGGCGCTGGCGTCCGGTGCTGTTCGTCGCGCTGACCATGTTCGGCGAACTGACCCTCTTCCTCGCCTCCGCCGCCGCGGTGGACCGGCCCCGCCCGCCGGTCGGGAACCTGGACGGGCCGATGCCGACGTCGTCCTTCCCGTCCGGCCACATCGCGGCCACCCTGTGCGTCTGGGTCGCCATCGCGATCATCTCCTTCCCGCGCACCGACCGCTGGTGGCGCTGGGTGTTCGTGGCGCTGGCGGTGATCATGCCGGTCGGCGTGGCGGTGTCGCGGATGTACCGGGGGATGCACCACCCGACCGACTTCATGGGCGCGATCATCCTGTGCACCCTCTGGGTGGCGCTGCTCTACTGGGTGGTCCGGCCGAACGAGGACCTGCGTGAGGGCAACCGGCCGGCCATCGAGTCGGAGGACGTGCACACCCTCGACGACGAGCTGGCCCGGGCCGGCCGGGTGGACTGACCGGCCGCATGCTGCGCGTGGCGACGTGGAACATCCGTACCGGCGGTCGGGACGCCGGCGGCGGGGACCGGCGGGATCTGATCGTCCGGGTCGTCACCGACCTGCGGCCGGACATCCTGGCGCTGCAGGAGCTGCGCGGCTTCGACGAACGCGCCCTGGCGGCCTTCGCCGGGCGGATGGGGATGGTGGCACGCCTGGCCCGGTCGTGGTTCGCCCAGCCGGTGGCGGTGCTGGTCCGCCCGCCGCTGCGGATCCTCACCGCCGGCCGGGTACGCCGGCCGTTCCACCACGCCGCCGTACGGGTCACGGTGGCCACCGACGCGGGGCCGCTGACCGTGTTCGGTACGCACCTCAACCCGTACTCGGGCGGCCGGCGGCGGATGGAGGCCGACTGGCTGGCGGCGGCCGTGCGCCGCAGCGGCGACGGGCCGGCCCTGGTCGCCGGTGACCTGAACACCCTCGATCCGGCCGCCGACCACACCGCGCGCCTGGCCCGGCTGCCGGAGCTGTACCGGCGCCGGCACCTGCGCCGGGACGGCCGGACAGTGGACACCCGCGCGGTCGCCCGGCTGCTGGACGCCGGCCTGGTCGACCTCTGGACACGCGACGGTTCACCGGAACCGGACGGGTGGACCGTGCCGACGCGGCACGGCGGGGCGGAGTTCGCGCCGATGCGCCTGGACTACCTTCTGGCCACGCCCGCGGCCGCCGAGCTGACCCGGCAGGTGCGGGCGGTCCGGGGCGGCGACGCCGACCGCGCCTCCGACCACTACCCGCTGATCGCCGACCTCGACGTCGCGCCGGCGTAGCCGGCACCGCTGCTCAACCTGGGGCTACAGCACCAGGTTGAGCAGCACGGTCAGGACGATCGACGCGACGACCGAGAAGAGGATCATCAGCAGGCAGCCGAGGCCGCCGCCGGCCGGGCGGATCTCCGTGTTTCCGATGCGCATCAGCGAATCACCTGTTCGTCAGGGGTCGGAGCCAGCAGAAGCCGGACCGCGTCGGCGACCTGGGCCGGCGCGGTGGTGGCGACGTTGTGCGCGGCGCCGGGCACCACGACGTCCCGGGCGTCGGGTACCAGCCGTGCCGCCTGTGACCGCCACCCGCCGGGGACCACCGGGTCGCGGGATCCGGTCACCACCACGGTCGGCGCGGCGATCCGCACCAGGTCCGCCTCGATCGCGTTGCGCACCGAGTGGGTGAGGGTCGCGGACACCCGCCAGGGGCGGGCGTCCCACACGTCGCGGAGCAGGATGGGCGCCTGCAACGGCGCCTCGCGCAGCGTGTCGACCAGCCACCGTCCGACCTGGCCGCGCCGTGACCGCGCGGCCGGGTCGCTGGTGGGGCCGGCCAGCACCACCGCGCGGACCGCCTCGGGGTGCCGGGCGGCCAGGGCCGCGGCGACCTCCGCGCCGAACGAGTGGCCGAGCACGCAGACCGGCGGCATCCGGTACGCGGCCAGCCAGGCGGCGAGGTGGTCGGCGTGCCGGGGCACGTCGTACGCGGTGCCGGGGCGTTCGGTCAGGCCGAACCCGGGCAGGTCCGGCACGTACACGGGGTGGGTGTCGGCGAGCGCCACGGCGAGGGGGGTGAGGTACCGGTGCGAGACGGCGAGGCCGTGCACGAGCACGACCGGCGGGGCGTCGGTGCCCGGGTCGGCGCCGCGGCGGGTGTGCGTCCGGAGCCCGTCGACCAGGCGCCACTCACTGGTCAGACCGGCGGCGGGCCGGGGCGCGGCGAGGGCGAGGCGCAGCTCGGCGGGGCCGAAGCGCCCGGCCGCGGTCAGCCGGGGCCGCCGCAGCGGCGAGACCCTCACAGCTCCCGCAGGCGCGGCAGCAACTGCTCCTGCGCCCACTCCAGGAACATCGGCTGGCTCTCCCCGCCGACCTGTACGAGCGCGACGTGGCTGAAGCCGGCGTCGACGAACTTCTTGAACGCCTCGACGTGCCGGTCGACGTCCGGGCCGCAGGGGACGCCCTCGGCGACGTCCTCCTCCCGCACGAACTGGGTGGCGGCGGCGAAGGCGTCCGGCCCGGGCAGGTCCGCGTTGACCTTCCAGCCCAACCCGAACCAGCGGAACTGGTCGTGCACGATCTTGCGGCACTCGGCTTCGTCCGGGCCGTAGCAGATGGCGACCTGCCCGAAGCGTGGCTTGCCGGCGCCGCCGGCGTCGTCGTACATCTCGACCAGCTCGGCGAGCGGGTCGGTGGCGATCATCCCGTCGGCGTACTCGGCGGCGAGGCTGGCCGACTGCCGGCCGGAGGCGGCGACCGCCATCGGCACCGGCTGCTCCGGCCGGTCCCAGACGTACGCGTCGGGCACGTCGTAGTGGTTGCCGGAGAAGGTGAGCGTCTCCCCGTTGAGCAGGGGCCGGATGATCTGGAGGGCCTCCTCGAACATCTCGTGCCGCTGCTGCACGTGCGGCCAGCCGCCCACGACGTGCTCGTTGAGGTTCTCACCCGCGCCCAGGCCCAGGGTGAACCGCCCGTCCGACAGCACGCCGACGGTGCTCGCCTTCTGCGCCACGACAGCCGGGTGGTAGCGGGCGATCGGGCAGGTCACGAACGACATCAGCTGCGCCCGCGAGGTGGCGTGGGCGACGGCGCCGAGCACCGACCAGGCGTACGGGGCGTGGCCCTGCGAGTCGAGCCAGGGGTAGTAGTGGTCGGACATGACGAGGTGGTCGAAGCCGGCCGCCTCGGCGCGTACGGCGTAGTCGACCAGTTCCTTCGGACCGGCCTGCTCGCACAGGAGGGTGTAGCCGACGTTGACCATGGTGCCTCCTCGTTCCGACCGGGCGGATCATCCCCGGATACCCCGGTCGGCGTCGGTCAACCCTGGCGGACCGCGTTCCTTAACCGGTTCATTGCGCTCCGGCAGCCATCGCTCTACGCTGATTCCTGCCGCCGGGAGCCAGGTGGCGGTTGTCGGGCTGCAACCGCCGTCCCCTGTGACGTCCCACCCCTGCGCGGGCAGCGGGGGCCCTCGGTGAGGAAGGCCATGACAAGACGACTCTCCGCCGCCGGTGCGGCGCTCCTCGCGCTGCTCGTCGCGGTCCTGATGATCGGGCAGCCGGCGCGGGCCGCGACCGGCTTCGCTCGACCGGGCCGTCGACTACTGGCTGAGCATCGCCGATGTCCTGCGTGGACAGGAGGCGTACGTGATCGTCAACATCGGCAACGAGCCGTACGGCAACCAGAACCACGGCACCTGGGCCGGCGACACGTCCAACGCGATCACGCGGCTGCGCGCCGCCGACCTCGACCACACGATCATGGTGGACGCCCCCAACTGGGGGCAGGACTGGACGTTCACCATGCGCGACAACGCGTCGACGGTGTTCGCCGCCGACCCGGACCGCAACACCGTCTTCTCGATCCACATGTACGGCGTCTTCGACACCGCCGCCGAGATCAGCGACTACCTCGGCCGGTTCCGCGCCGCCCGGCTGCCGATCGTGGTGGGCGAGTTCGGCCACAACCACTCCGACGGGAACCCGGACGAGGACACCATCCTCAGCTACAGCCAGGCCAACGGCATCGGCTGGCTGGGCTGGTCGTGGAGCGGCAACGGCGGTGGCGTCGAGTACCTGGACCTGGCGGTCAACTTCGACCCGAACAACCTGAGCACGTGGGGCCAGCGGCTGTTCGACGGCGCCAACGGCATCAAGGCCACCGCGAAGGAGGCCACGGTGTTCGGCAACCCGCCGACCACCCCGCCGCCCACGACGCCACCGCCGGGCGGCTGCACGGCCACGTACACGATCACCAACCAGTGGCCCGGCGGTTTCCAGGGTGACGTCCGGGTGACCGCCGGCGGGTCGGCGATCACGGGCTGGACGGTGCGCTGGACGTTCGCCAACGGCCAGACCGTCAACCAGTCCTGGAACGTGTCGCTGACCAGCAGCGGGTCGGCGGTCACCGCCCGCAACGTGGACTGGAACGGCCGGCTGGGCGCCGGCGCCAGCACCAGCTTCGGCTTCCTCGGCAGCTGGAACGGCACCAACGCCGCACCCGCGGTGACCTGCACCGCGAGCTGATCCGTCCACCGGTGGCCGGGCCGGACCAGGGCCCGGCCACCGCGCCGGCCGCGCCTGACGTCGGCCGCGCCTGACGTCGGCTGCCCGGCTCGTCGCGCACCCTCGTCTCAAGCACCCGTCGCCGGGAGCGGCATACCTGCTCTGGTCCCTTTGCTCTGCTTCAACGGACGCACGGATTCTGACGGCAAACCCGTGCGCCGGTTGAAGCAGAGCAAAGGCCGCGAGGCGGGTGGTCGGTCCGGCCAAGGGGTGCGGCGGCGGTGCGGGCGCGGCGTGCTCAGCCCTGGTGCCGGGTCGCGGTGAGGCGGGCGGCGCGCATGCGCAGGTACCGCTGCTCCGGCAGGCTCGTCGTCAGGTCGGCCGCGGCGCCGTAGTCGGCGATGGCGCGCTTCCGGTCGCCGGCCATCTCGTGCAGGTGGGCGCGGGCGGCGGGCAGCCGGTGGTGTCCGGCGAGCCGGGGATCGGCGGCGAGGGCGTCGAGGGCGGCCAGCCCGGCGGCCGGACCGTGCACCATGGCGGTCGCGACCGCCCGGTTGAGCGACACCACCGGCCCGGGTGCCAGCCGCTCCAGCACCTCGTACAGCGCCAGGATCTGCGGCCAGTCGGTCTCCTCGGCGCTCGCCGCCTCGTCATGCAGGGCGGCGATGGCCGCCTGCACCTGGTACGGGCCGACCGGCCCCCGGGGCAGCGCCCAGGTGACCAGCGCGACGCCCTCGGCGATGGCCGCCCGGTCCCAGCGGGACCGGTCCTGGTCGGTCAGGGAGACCAACTCGCCGGACGGGCCGGTACGCGCGGCGGACCGCGCGTCGGTGAGCAGCATCAGCGCGAGCAGCCCCACGACCTCGCTCTCCTGCGGCAGAGCCGCGTGCAGGGCCCGGGCCAGCCGGACCGCCTCCTCGGCCAGGTCCACCCGGCGCAGGTCGGCGCCGACGCTGGCGGTGTGCCCTTCCGTGAAGATCAGGTACAGCACGTGCAGCACCGCCGCCAGGCGGGCCGGACGCTCCTCGACGTCGGGCATCCGGAACGGCACCCCGGAGGCGCGGATCCGCTGCTTGGCGCGGCTGATCCGCTGCGCCATCGTGGCCTCGGGCACGAGGAACGCCCGGGCGATCTCCGCCGTGGTCAGGCCGCCGACCGCCCGCAGGGTGAGCGCGATCGCCGAGGCGGGGGAGAGCGCCGGGTGGGTGCAGAGGAAGAGCAGCACCAGGGTGTCGTCGCGGTCCGCGCCCAGTTCCTCGTCCGCCGCCGGAGCGGCCCGGCGGTCGTCCGGCGCGCGGATGGCGGCCAGGTCCTCCCGACGTCGCCGGGCCGCCTCGGAGCGGACCAGCTCGACCATCCGGCGGTACCCGACCTGGACCAGCCAGCCCCGGGGGTTGTCCGGCAATCCCTCGACCGGCCACTGGGTCACCGCCGCGAGCAGCGCCTCCTGGACCGCGTCCTCGGCGGTGGCGAAGTCACCGAAGCGGCGGGCGAGCACGCCGAGGACCTGCGGCGCCAGGTCGCGCAGCAGGTCCTCGACGTCACGGTCGACCGTGTCCAGCTGTCACAGCTCCTCGGGCGGGGCCGACATGACCGGGTGCACCTCGATCGGCATGTTCAGCGGCCGGCCGCCGGGGCCCGGCGCGGTGGAGATGTGCGCGGCGATCGCGACCGCCCGCTCCGGGGTGTCGACGTCCACGATCCACCAGCCGGCGAGGAACTCCTTCGTCTCGGCGAACGGCCCCTCGGTGACGACGGGCTCGCCGCCGCTGCCGGCCCGGACGATCTTCGCCTGCGCCGGCCCGCCGAGGCCCTCACCCTGGACCCACTCGCCGTCGGCGACCAGCTTCGCGTTGACCTCTCCCATGAACCCGATGTGCGCCCGGATCTCCTCCGGCGTCCAGGTGTGGATCGGCGGGAAGTCGGTGCCGGCGGCGCTGAACTGCATGAGCAACATGTACTTCACGTCTGGCTCCTCAGGTCTCGGGCACCATCGTCGGTGCTCTCACCCGTAGGTAGAAGCAGGCGCACCGCCGCTCGACATCCGGCGCGGAAAAATCTCCGGGAATCTCAGTCGAGCACGGTGACCTCCAGCAGCAGGGCCTGCTCCGGGTGCAGCGCCGGCACCGGGAGCCCGACCGAGGCGAGGACGGCACCGGTCAGCGTGGCGCCACCGGCGGCCACCCAGCCGGGCTCGGTCATCTGGAGCGTCGCCGGTTCCGGCACGCCCGCCGCCGGTCGGACCGCGTACCGCCGGTGCCGGTCCAGGCCGGGGAGCCGGACCGGCCCGGGCACCTGGGCGACCGAGGTGGCCAGGCGCGCCACCGCGTACACCGCCCGGGAACCGTCGCGTGCGACCACGCCGTGCGCCCAGACGGCCGGGTCCGGGTGGTCGACCCGGACCACCCGCCCGGCGTGCAGCAGCGGGCGGAGCCGCTTGTGCAGGGCCACCCAGGCGGTCAGCTCCCGGCGTTCGTCGGCACTGATCGCGCCGATGTCCCACTCGATGCCGTGGTGGCCGAAGAGCGCGGTCGCCGCCCGGAAGCCCAGGTCGTGGACGCGGTGGGTGGTGTGCGACCGCTCCGGCCCGATGTGGGTGCCGACCAGTTCGGGCGGCAGCAGCAGCCCGGTCCAGCGCTGGATAGCCAGCCGTTCGAGGGCGTCGTTGCAGTCGCTGGCCCAGACCCGGTCGGTGAGCCGGAGGATCTCCAGGTCGACCCGGGCGCCGCCGGAGGCGCAGCTCTCGATCTCGACGTCCGGGTGCCGGGCACGCAGCTCGTCGAGGAGCCGGTAGACCGCGACGGTCTGCTCGTGTACGCCCGGCCGGCCGTGGTGGCCGGCCTCGGTGAGGTCCCGGTTGTGGTCCCACTTGAGGTAGCTGATGCCGGGGTGCTCGGTGAGCAGCGCGTCGAGCCGGCCGAGCAGGTACCCGTACGCCTCCGGGTGGGCGACGTCGAGCACCTGCTGGTGCCGCCACTCGGGCGGCAGCCGGCCGGGCACCGAGAGCACCCACTCGGGGTGGGTGCGGAACACGTCCGAGTCGGGGTTGACCATCTCCGGCTCGACCCACAGCCCGAACGCCATCCCGTGGCCGGTCACGTGGTCGACGAGCGGCGTCAGACCGTCCGGCCAGACCTTCTCGTCGACGTACCAGTCGCCGAGGCCGGCGCGGTCGTGCCGCCGACCCCGGAACCAACCGTCGTCGAGGACGAACCGTTCCACGCCGACCTCGGCGGCCCGGTCGGCGAGGGCGCGCAACCGGTCCAGGTCGTGGTCGAAGTAGACCGCCTCCCAGACGTTGAGGGTGACCGGCCGGGGCGTCCGCGGGTGGGTCGGCCGGGCGCGCAGGTGCCGGTGCAGGGCGTCGCTGAGGCCGTCCAGCCCGGTGTCGGACCACACCGCGTACAGCAGCGGGGTGGCGTACTCGGCGCCCGGGGCGAGCAGCACCTCGCCGGGGGCCAGCAACTCGCCGCCGCCGAGGATCGAGTCGCCGGTGGGCCGGCGCTCCGCGAAGGTCACGTGGTCCCCGCTCCACGCGGTGTGCACCGCCCACACCTCGCCGTGCCCGAACCCGAACCCGGCCGTGCCGGCCACCAGCAGCAGCGTGGCGTCGTGGCCGGTGCGGCCGTGCCGGCCCTCCCGTACCCAGGTGCCCATCGACCACGGGTGCCGCTGCGGCGACCGTTCCCGGCACCACCGGCCGGTGAGGTCGAGCAGTTCCGTGGCGACCGCCGGCACCGGCAGCACCGGGGTCAGCTCCCGCAGTTCGTAACCGGTCGTGCCGTCGTTGCGCAGCCGGTGCCGCACGGTCAGCACGCCGTGCGGGTCCAGCGCCAGCTCCACGGTGAGGGACAGGCCGGCGGCCGGGTCCGACGCCCGCACGGTCACCCGCGCCGTGCCGGCCCCGTCGTGGTCCCGCTCCCCGTCGGGTACGCGCACCGCGTCCCCGCCCGCGGCCACGCGGCTCGGGTCCGAGGCGTCGACGCCGTCCAGGCGGAACGCCGTGGACCAGGCCCCACGGTCGCGGTGCCCGGCCAGCGCCGGCCGGCCGCTCCACCCGGCGCCGGGCTCGGGCAGCAGGGACAGCACGGTCGGCGCGTCGAAGCTGCTCGGCACCACCGGCGGGACGGTCGCGGCGACCAGGGTGGCCAGGTCCCCGTCGGTGAGCGGGCCCAGGTCGGCGCCCCAGTGGACGACACGCGGCAGGCCGGGCCCGCGCGCGTCGAGCACCAGGCTGACCCGGGCGCGGCGCAGGTGCAGGATCGTCATCCCTTGCTGGCTCCTAGAGTGAGGCCCCGGACGAACTGCTTCTGCAACAGGAAGAAGATCACCAGGGTGGGGATCGCGACCAGCACCGAGCCGGCCGAGACCAGGTTGTTGTCGGTGAAGAACTCGCCGCGCAGGTTGTTGAGCGAACTGGTGACCGGGAACTTGTCGCCGGTCCGCATGAGCACGGTGGCCCAGAAGAACTCGTTGTAGATCCAGGTCACCTCCAGCGTCGCCAGCGCCGCGAGGGCGGGTCGGCACAGCGGCATGGTCACCTGCCAGTACTGCCGCCACACGCTCGCCCCGTCGACCATCGCCGCCTCGTACAGGTCGCGGGGGAGCGCCTTCATGTAGTTGCTGAGCACGAAGACGCAGAAGCCGCACTGGAAGGCGACGTTGACCAGGATCAGCCCCCAGTAGCTGTCGTACAGCAGCTCGGAGTCGCTCATGAACTCCGGCAGCGGCACCTGGGTGAAGAGCCGGAACAGCGGGATCAGCAGGGCCTGCTGGGGCAGCAGGTTCGCCGCGGTGAACAGGCCGAGCAGGATCAGGTTGGTCCGCCAGCTGAACCGCGCGATGACGAACGCGACGCACGAGGCGAGGAAGAGCGTCAGCAGCACCGCCGGCACCGTGATGTACACGGAGTTGAGGAAGTGCTGCCCGAACTCGGCGGTCCGCCACGCGGTGACGTAGTTGTCGAAGGTCCAGCCGCCGAGCGAGACGTAGCCGTTGGCGGCGGTGTACTCGTACGACCGCAGCGAGGTGAGCACGGCCCACAGGATCGGGAACAGCCAGCTCACCGCCACGGCGGCGAGGAAGACGTGCAGCAGCACCCGGGCCGGGCGCAGCGGCCGACGGGCCGGGGCCGGTGGGGTGACCTCCTCGTCCCGGCTCAGCGTCGCGGCGGTGCTCATCGCCGGTCCTCCCTCATGACGGTGGCCAGGTAGACGGTGATGAAGACCAGCGAGACGACCAGCATGATGGTCGCCAGCGCGGAGCCGAAGCCGATCCGGCTGGCCTCGCCGACGACGTTCGCGGTGACCAGTGCGGAGATCAGCTCCAGGCCGTTGCGACCCTTGTTGATCACCCAGACCAGGTCGAACGCGCGCAGCGACTCGATCACCGTCACGACCAGCACGATGATGTTGATCGGTCGCATGACCGGGAAGACCACCTTGAAGAAGGTGCTGGGTTCCGAGGCGCCGTCGACGGCGGCGGCCTCCCGCAGCGACGGGTCCACACCCTTCAGCCCGGCCAGGTACAGCAGCATGATGTAGCCGACGTGTCGCCACCCGGCCGCGACGAGCACCGCCCAGATGTTGACGTCCGGGTCGCCGTACCAGTCGACGTCGGTGCCGAAGACGCCGTTGAGCAGCCCCTGGTCGCGCGAGTAGATGAGCTGCCAGACGAAGCCGATCAGCGCGAGGGAGAGCACGACCGGCAGGTAGAGCGCGGTCTGGTAGAACCGGGTGCCGCGCAGTTCCTTGTCGAGCAGGACGGCCAGGAACATCCCGATCGGGGTGGCCACCACGAAGAGCGCGGCCAGCCAGAGCAGGTTGTTCTGCACGGCCGGGACGAACGGCGGGTAGATGTTCACCACGTCGGAGTAGTTGCGGGCACCGACGAACTCGATCTCGCTGACCGGGCCGATGCCGTCCCAGTCGGTGGTCGACAGCGCCACCGTGGCCAGCGCCGGCAGCCAGACGAGGGCGACGACGAGCAGCAGCGGTACGAGCACCATCAGCGCGATGACCACGCGGTCGGTGCGGGACAGGAGCCGTAGCCGGCGGCCGCGCCCACCGGTGGTGGTGGTCGCGGCCGGCGGCGGTACGGCGCGGTCCGCTTGGACCAGGGGCAGGTCGGACACGATGTCCTCCCCCTTCCGCCGTCAGTCGGTGAAGATCGACTTTTTCTGGTTCTCGATGCTGGTGGTGAGTCCGTCGATGTCGGCCGGGTCCTTGATGAACTGCTGGAGCGCCGGGATGATCACCGTCGACGCGAAGTCCGGGCGGGTGTCCCGGTCGAGGAACTGGGCGATCTCGGTGGCCGAGCCGACCAGTTCGGCGGCCTTCTTCTGGAGCGCGGTGTAGCCGCTGGTGTCCGCCTCGGTGTTGGCGACCAGGGTGCTCGGGTCGTTCTTCACGGTGATGTCCGCGGCGGCCTTGGAGCCGACGTACTCCAGCAGCTTCTTGGCGTTCTCCTCCTCCTTCGGCCGGCGGGCCATCATGTAGCCGTCGATCGGCGCGTCCAGGGCCTTCGCCCCGATCGCCGGGTCGATCTCGGGGAAGGTGAAGAAGTCCAGGTCGTCCTGCTCGTCGTTGTTGAACTGCTGGGCGACGAAGAGGCCGAGCAGGTACATGCCGCTCTTCTTCTGCTGGAGCGACTGGGCCGCCTCCTGCCAGGTGCGGCCGAGGCTGTCCGGCTGGTGCAGGGGCAGCAGGCCGCGCCAGGCGTCGAAGACCTTCTTCACCTTGTCGGAGGTCCACGACTCCTTGCCGGCCATCAGGTCGATGTGGAACTGGTATCCGTTGATCCGCAGGTTGAGGATGTCGAAGGTGCCCATCGCCGGCCAGCCGTCCTTGTCGGCGAAGGCGATCGGGACCAGGCCGTCCTTCTTCATCTCGGCGGCGAGGGTGGTCAGCTCGTCGAGCGTCTTCGGCACCTGGTAGCCGTTCTGCTGCCACACCGACTTCCGGTAGAACATCGCCCACGGGTAGTACGACGAGGGGACGAAGTACTGCTTGCCGTCGTCGCCGGTGGACGCCTTCTTGAACGCGTCCGACATCCCGGAGAGCTTGCCCCAGATGTCGCTGAGGTCGCCGGCGAGGCCGCGCGCGGCGAAGAACCGCATCCGGTAGCCGGCGAACCACATGAATACGTCGTCCGGCTTGCCCTGGAGGTAGTTGTTGATGTTCTCCTGGTAGGTGTTGTGGTCGACGGTGTTGATCGCGACCTGGAGGCCGGACGAGGTCTGGAAGCCGTCCACGACCTTCGCGATCACGTCCTTGGGCTTCGGGTCGGACTGGTTGGAGCCGAGCGACACCGTCTTGGAGCCCGAGCCGCCCGAGTCGTCGCCGCAGCCGGCGAGCAGGCCGGTGCCGAGCAGCGCGCCGGTGCCGGCGGCGCCCGCGAGCAACGAGCGGCGGCGGAGGCCGGCGACCGAGGGGGGTACGAGCCGGGCGAGGTACTCGGCTTGGGATCGGGGACGGGACATGGTGCCTCCTGCGGATGAGAAGGTGCTGCGCCCGAGGGCCGTCGGCTGGCAGTACCACCCGTCGTGATCCCACATGCCGATCCACCGAGAACCCACATTGGCGAACACGAACTGCCAGTGGCCGCTCAAGCTACTCGTTCGACCGCTTCTGTCAAGAGGGGTGTGCCGGGTGGATAACCCAGTCGTGACAAGCCTGTTACGAGGTAAACGTTGGAAAGAATGTCGATGTTGGAAAGTGTTGACTTGTGCCTCTCCCGGGGGCACCCTCTGCTGTCATGCGGCGGTGGCAGGGTGAGCGGATCTTCTTCGGCGGCGACTACAACCCGGAGCAGTGGCCCGAGGAGACCTGGGCCGAGGACGTCGCGCTGATGCGCCGGGCCGGCGTCAACCTGGTCTCCGTCGGCATCTTCTCCTGGGCTCTCCTCGAACCCGAGCCGGGCCGGTACGAGTTCGGCTGGCTCGACCGGGTGCTGGACCTGCTGCACGGCGGCGGCGTCGCGGTCGACCTGGCCACCGCCACCGCCAGCCCGCCACCGTGGCTGGCCCGCCGGCACCCGGAGACGCTGCCCCGCCGCGCCGACGGCGCGATCCTCTGGCCCGGCGGTCGGCAGGCCTACTGCCCCAGCTCGCCGGTGTTCCGGGAGCGCTCGCTCGCCCTGGTCGAGGCCGTCGCGAGCCGGTACGCCCACCACCCGGCCGTGGTCATGTGGCACGTCTCCAACGAGCTGGGCTGCCACAACGTGCACTGCTACTGCGACGTCAGCGCCGAGGCGTTCCGCGGCTGGCTGCGGGACCGCTACGGCACGCTGGACGCGCTCAACGACGCCTGGGGCACCGCGTTCTGGAGCCAGCGCTACGGCGACTGGGCGGAGGTCAACCCGCCCCGCCTCGCCCCGACCTTCGCCAACCCCACCCAGCAGCTCGACTTCCTGCGGTTCTCCTCGGACGAGCAGCGCGCCCAGCTCCGGGCCGAGCGGGCGGTGCTGGCCCGGCTGGTGACCCGGCCGGTCACCACGAACTTCATGATCGGCACCGGTATCAAGTACCTGGACTACCACTCCTGGGCGTCCGACGTGGACGTCGTCGCCAACGACCACTACCTGACCGCGGCCGACCCGGAGTCACACGTCGGACTGGCCCTCGCCGCCGACCACACCCGCGGCGTGGCCGGCGGTGAGCCGTGGCTGCTGATGGAACACTCCACCAGCGCGGTCAACTGGCAGCCGCGCAACGTCGCCAAGCCCCCCGGGCAGCTGCGGCGCAACAGTCTCGCGCACGTCGCGCGCGGCGCCGACGGCGTGCTGTTCTTCCAGTGGCGGGCCTCGCGGGCCGGCGCGGAGAAGTTCCACTCCGCGCTGGTGCCGCACGCCGGCCCGGACACCAAGGTGTTCCGCGAGGTGTGCCGGCTCGGCGCCGACCTCGCGGCGCTGTCGGAGGTGGTCGGCAGCCGGGTGGACGCCGACGTGGCGATCCTGTTCGACTACGAGGCATGGTGGGGTGTCGAGTTGGATTCCCACCCCAGCGTCGACGTCACGTACGCCGACCGGCTCGAAGTGCTCTACGGGGCGCTGTGGCGGGCCGGCGTCACCGCGGACGTCGTGCACCCGTCCGCCGACCTGTCCGGCTACCGCCTGGTGCTGGTCCCCACCCTGTACCTGGTGCGGGACGCGCACGTCGCCGCGCTGCGCGCCTTCGTCGAGGCCGGTGGGACGGCCCTGGTCACCTACTTCAGCGGGATCGTCGACGAGAACGACCACATCCGGCTCGGCGGGTACCCGGGCGCGTTCCGGGACCTGCTCGGCGTCCGAGTGGAGGAGTTCTTCCCGCTGCGGGCGGGGGAGCGGGTCAACCTGGACGACGGGTCAGTCGCCGACGTGTGGACCGAGTGGCTGCACGCCGAGGGCGGCGCCGAGGTGCTGTCCGCGTACGCCGACGGGCCGCTGCCGGGCGTACCGGCGGTGACCCGGCACCCGGTCGGCGCCGGCGCCGCCTGGTACGTCGGCACCCGCCTGGACGGCGCGGCGACGGACCGCCTCGTGGCCCGGCTGGTCGCCGAGGCCGGGGTGCGGCCGCCGGCCGACGCGCCGCCCGGTGTGGAAGTGGTCCGGCGGCGGGACGGGGAGCGGAGCTGGTTGTTCGTCCTCAACCACACCGGCGAGGAGGTCCGGCTCGCCGCCAGCGGCACCGAACTGCTCGGCGGGGCGTCCTGCGCCGGCGAGCTGACCGTCCCGCCCGGCGAGGTGGCCGTCGTACGGGAGGACGTACCCGTGGCGTCGACGGCCGTGGCCGCCGCGGACCCGCGGGCCCCCGCCGCGGACGCCGCCTGAGCTGGTTGTCCTTGCCCACGACGCGCGAAGGAGGTTCGATGCTCGCCCAGCAGCGGCAGACCGCCATCCTCGACCTGATCCGGCAGCGGGGCGGCGTGCGCGTCAGTCACCTGGTGAGCCGGTTCGGCGTCTCCGACATGACCATCCGGCGGGACCTGGAGGTGCTGGCCGAGCGTGGGCTGGTCGACAAGGTGCACGGCGGCGCGACGCTGGCCGGCCCCGGGTCCGCCGAGGAGCCCGGCTTCGCCGCCAAGTCGGTGCGCCAGCAGGCCGAGAAACGGGCCATCGCCGAACGGGCCGCGTCGCTCGTCGAGCCCGGCATGGCGATCGCGCTCTCCGCCGGCACCACCACGGCCGCGCTGGCCGGCCTCCTCGCCGACGTCCGTGGGTTGACCGTGGTGACCAATTCGATCCCCGTCGCCGACGCCCTCTACCAGAACCCGCGCGCCGACCAGACGGTCGTGCTGACCGGTGGCATCCGCACGCCGTCGGACGCGCTGACCGGGCCGGTCGCCGAGGCCGCCATCGGATCGCTCAACGTGGACCTGCTCTTCCTCGGCGTACACGGGATGAGCCCGCGCACCGGCTTCACCACCCCGAACCTGCTGGAGGCGGGCGTGAACCGGGCCCTGATCGCCGCGTCCCGGCGGCTGGTCGTGCTCGCCGACCACACCAAGTGGGAGACGATCGGCATCGCCACCATCGCCCCGCTGGAGGACGCGGACGTGCTGGTCACCGACGCCGGCCTGCCGGCCGAGGCGCGCGGCCAGATCGGCGACCAGGTCGGCGAGCTGATGATCGTGGACCCTGTCCCGCTCTGACCTCACCGGGCTCGCGTAACCGGCTCGCACGGACCGTCGTGGTCGGTCCGGCGGGCACACCGGCTCCGGTCCGGCATGATGCGGTCGCAGAACACCCAGTGCCGTACGTGTTGGGCGTCCTCGGCGGAGACGGTCACCCCCGCTGCCTCGATTCCCGGTATCAGAGCCACCGAACGGCCGAACGTGTACGCGAAGCGGAGCGCGTCGGCCAGCTCCGGGAGCGTCACCGGCAGATGGATCACGTGCCGTGCCGGGGCGCCGTCCGTGCCGGCGACGGCCTCGACCACAGCCTGCGGCAGCGGTACGAACACCACGCCGAGTGGCCGCCGTGCAGGCGGCGTCACGACATCCTCCGCTGTGCCTGCGCGCTCTGCCAGTCGCGCAGCGCACGCTTGAGGCGGATGTTCTCGTCGTTGAGCCGGGCGACGTCCTGGTTCAGGGCGGCCAGTTCGAGTGCGACCCGGTGCAGGAACTGCCGCACCTCCTCAGGGTGCAGGCCGCGCCGACCGAAGCTGACGGTGGCGAACTGGCGGTCGCGGACGTGGCGCGGATGCAGCCGGGGCGGTGCGGCGCCGTAGACGGTGCCTCGGTTCATCGGTGGGCTCCTTTCGAAGTTGTAGGGGGAGGCCCTGGCGGAGGGGGAGTTCCGGCAGGGCCGCCCCGCCCGGCGACCGCAGCCTCGATCGGCGAGTACGGCCACCGGGCTGCCGGTGGGTGGTGTCGAATCGCGGACAGGTGGGGTCGCGAAGACCCGCCTCGCCGTGATAGGTATTCGTCAAGTCGGTCGGAGCCGAGAATGCGCGCGTGATGCGGCTCCATGTTGAGACCCGACGAGAGCCGGTATGCGTCTGCCACACGCGAGGCCGTCTCTCGTCACCTTTTCGGCTGTTGGCACAGCCGCGGTTGCCGTACTTGCACCGGGCGTCCCCGGGGGTCGGTGATCACCCTCACCCGAAGGCCACATTTCCAGTGGGCTCGGTATTGGTGCAACGACACCAACGGATCCCTTTTTCTACGGGTGTGTGAGAGGTGAGAATGGCCGCGAAGAGGGAGGCCTTCGTCCGGACGCTTCGTGCTCAGTGGCTCGGTCAACAGATGCGCGAGCTGCGGGAACGACGCGGTCTGACGCTCAAGTACGTCGCCCAGTATCTGGAGCGGGACTTCTCTTCGCTGGCCCGGTACGAGCGAGCTGAATGGCCCTTCCGGCGCGATCTCGTGGTCGAGTTGCTCGACCTCTATGGTGTCTACGACGAGCGGGAGCGTGACCGACTCATTCAACTGGCGCAGGATGCCTGGCGCGTCGACCGATGGGACAACGACCTCGGCGGGACCATCTACGACACCTCGTTCATCGACTTCCCGTGGTTGGAGTCGCGGGCGGAGCAGGTATGCACCTATGCTTCGCTGCTCATACCCGGCCTGCTTCAGACCAGGGACTACGCCGAGGCGGTCATCAGGAACGCGGAACCCAGCTCGACCAGCGAAGCCCAGATCCGCAAGTGGGTCCAACTCCGCATGGACCGGCAGCGGCTACTCGACCGGCCGTCGCCCACCAGACTGGGGGTGATCGTCGAAGAGACGGCGTTGCGACGACCGGTGATGACCCGGGGAGTGATGGCCGCCCAGCTTGCCCACCTTGTGCGGTCGGCGAGGAAACCGACGGTCGAGATCCGGGTCCTTCCTGCCACTCTTGGGCTGCACGCCGGTCTGGACGGCACGTTCTGGCTGTTCAAGATGCCCCCGCCGTACACCGACGTGGCTCACGCCGAGACCCTTGGCGGCCGGCTGTTCGTAGAGTCGGACAAGGCTCTGCGGTACGTCCGCGCGTACGATCGGCTCCGGGAGGCCGCACTCAGCGCGAGCGAGTCGGCGAAGCTGCTCTCAGCGATCGCGGAGGAGCTGTCATGAGCGGAACCATCCCTGACGTGGCTTGGCACATAAGCACCAAGAGCCCTGACAACGGCGGCAACTGTGTCGAGGCGGGGCCGTTTCTTGACGGTTCGGGTCGGGTGGCGGTACGGGACAGCAAGGCGCGGGACGCTGGAACGATCATCTACAGTGCCGCCCGGTGGACGGCCTTCGTGAGCGGCGTCAAGGACGGCCAGTTCGAGTTCACGAACTGATCCGAAGGGCACCGCCTTGCAAACCCGTGGTCGCGTGCGGCTTGCCGGCGCCCGCCACGATGGCGGCGAGTGCCGGCCTCCCGCCGGCCGTTCGCTGGGAGGTCCCCGTGCGCATCAGACCCCGACTGTCCGCCCTCGTAGCCCTCGTCCTGGTCGCCGGTGCGGTGCTGGTGCCGGCCGCTCCCGCCGCCGCCGACCTGGACGGCTGCTACGACTCGACCACGCCACGTTTCCAGGACCCGGCCCCGTGGTCGGCGCCCGGCAACGTCCACACCGGTTGGAGCACGCCGGCCGGCGTCGTCCGGGGCGACGCGTTCCGGATCACGGCGACCGGCACCGTGCGGATCGACTTCTGGGGCACCACCAAGAACGTGGCCGGTGAGCTGCCGTTGCCGCCGGACAACGGCGACTGGCCGGCTCCCGACGCGCCCCGCTACGCGTTGATCGCACGGGTCACCGACGGCGAGATGCTGGTGCTGAAGAACGGCCGGAGCTACGGCCAGAGCCGCTGGTTCCCGGTCGGCGCGGACAGCGGGTGCCTGCTCTTCCTCGGCAACAGCATCGACCGCAGGCCACATCTGGTGTTCACCGTCAACGATCCCAACCTCGGCGACAACGGCGGTGGCGCGTCGGTGCGCGTACGCCAGTGGTTCTGACCCGGCGCGGTCGCGGCAGTGGCTGGCGTCCGCGTCGCCAGATCCACTCGACTTTCCTGAAGTCGGGGCGTCCGGGCGTTCGGGACACCCCGACTTCAGCGATGTCGAGTTGACCCTGCGGCGGTACCGGGCGCGGCGGCTGGTGGCCGCGCGGCGCCGGTGCGACACTTTTCAGCGACCTCACAGCGCCGCCCGATACCGTGCCCCCGTCAACCGTCCCGCTCCGGCAGAGCGTGGACACCAGACCCAGCGGGAGTTCCGATGGTCTTCAAGAAGATGTTGAGCGCGTTCGGCGTCGGCGGCCCCAGCGTGGACACCGTCCTGACGAACCCGAACACTCGGCCCGGCCTGACCCTCGAGGGGCAGGTCAACCTGCTCGGCGGGGACGCGCCGGCGGCCATCGAGCAGATCGTCGTCGGCCTGGTCACCCGGGTCGAGATGGAGGGCCACGACACCGAGTACGCGGGCATCATGGAATTCCACCGGATGCCCGTCTCCGGGCCGCTCCAGCTCGCCGCGAAGCAGCAGCTGTCCATCCCGTTCCAGCTGCCGGTGCCGTGGGAGACCCCGATCACCGACGTGTACGGCCAGCGCCTGCACGGCATGACGATGGGTCTGCGCACCGAGCTGGCGATCGCCCGGGCCGTCGACAAGAGCGACCTGGACCAGGTCAACGTGCACCCGCTGCCGGTGCACGAGCGGATCCTGGAGGCGTTCCAGCGGCTCGGCTTCCGGTTCAAGCACTCCGACCTGGAGCGTGGCCACATCCGGGGGACGCAGCAGACGCTGCCGTTCTACCAGGAGATCGAGTTCTTCGCGGCTCCGCAGTACGCGCAGACCATCAACGAGGTCGAGCTGACGTTCGTCACCAGCCCGCACGGGGTGGACGTGATCCTGGAGTGCGACAAGCGCGGCGGCTTCTTCAGCTCCGGGCACGACGTGTTCGGCCGTTACCAGGTCTCGCACGCCGACGCCGACCGGGTCGACTGGACGCAGGTGGTCGACGGCTGGCTGCGGGAGACGACCTCCCGCTACGGCAGCCTGCGGGCGCAGGGCTTCGGCATGCCGCACCAGCACGGCCACGGGCACCACGGCCGTGGGATGGGTGTCGGCGGCGTGGTCGCCGGCGCCGCACTCGGCATGGCCGGCGGCATGATCGCCGGCGAGATGATCGAGGACGCGGTCGAGGGCGACTTCGGCGGGGACTTCGGCGGCTTCGAGGAGTAGGACCGAACCAGCGTCGGTGCCCTCCGGGACGGATCCCGGAGGGCACCGACGGTTTCAGCGGTCAGCGCCGACCCGCGCGTCGCTCCTCGCCGGAGCGCCGAGCGGTACCGGCCTTCGCCAGACCCCGGCTGACGAGGTAGGCGGCGGTCAGGATGGACAGGTACCACCACGCGAGGGTCGGGTTGTTGATGTTCAGCCCGTCGGTGGCCGAACCTCGCCAGAACGCGGCGATCACCACGACCGCGACCGCGGCGGCGTAGATCCAGAATTCGGTGGTCAGGAACGACTGCTTCGTCTCCGTACCGGGCGACGGCATCTGTTCCCGGCGCCCGTCGGGTATCGCCGCCATCGGGCGGGTGGGCGTCTCCTGCATCGCCGCGCGGTTCTGCACGTCCGCCGCGGGACGGTTCATCGGCCTGGTGGATGCAGCCTGCGTGCTCATCTGTCCTCCCGAGGATGCGATGAGTACCTGCGATCCCTCGCCCCGCTACCGCGTGTCGGCCACGGCACGGTTCACGTACTTGGCGGGGGCACCCCGCGTCTACCCGACCGGCCGGGGGCAGTAACACCGCCTCCGGCCGGCAGGTCGCGGCCCGCGGTCAGCGCAGGCCGTTGCGGATCGCCACGCCGATCAGCAGGTCCGGGTCGTCGGTGATGATCCCGTCGACACCGAGGTCGATGACCCGCTGCATCACGGTCGCATCGTTGACGGTGTACGGCACCACGCTCAGCCCGTACCGCCGCTGAAGGGTACGGACGTCCGGTCCGTGGAAGTATGCCGGATTCTCCCGCAGGTACCAGTCGGCGGACGCGACGATGCCCTGCGCCGGGTCGTGGACCTGCCAGTTGGACGAGACCGTCCCGGCGCCGGCGGCCCGGACGAGCTTGCCGAGGTCCCGGTACCGCCACCAGTCCAGGCCCCCGGTCCACGGGCTCTTCACCCGGGGGTCGCCGTAGACCGCCCGCAGCGAGCACTCGTCGGCGAGGCTCGCGCACTCGGCCGGACCGTACTGCCAGACCAGGGCGACGGTGTCGATGCGGCGGTCCAGCTTGCGGGCGTACCGGATGGTCCGCCAGTCGAACGACTGGATGGTGACCCGGTCGGTGAAGCGGGCCCGCTGGATCGCCGTGACGAGCTTGCGGGTGAAGACGTCGTACGGCGCGGTGTCGTTCACCACCGGGCTGATCTTCGTCTCGATGTTCAGCCGGACGTCGTCCCGGCCGCTGCTGCGCACCAGCGTGAGGACCTCGTCCAGGGTGGGGATGCGCGCGCCCGGCACGGCGACCTGGTCCGGCGCGTCGGCCGGCGTCCTCGAGCCGCAGTCCAGCGTCTTGAGCTGCGCCAGGGTCAGGTCGTGTACCCGCTTGCCGACGTACGGGAACTCCGGGTCACCGGGCCAGGCCGGCGCGGTGTCCTCGCAGTGCGAACCGTTGATCGTCCGGTCGTGCAGCACGACCAGGTGACCGTCGGCGCTGACGCCGGTGTCCAGTTCCAGGGTGGAGATCGCCGGGTTCTCCAGCGCGTGCGCGAAGGCCGGGAGGGTGTTCTCCGGCCGGGTGGCCCGGCCGCCCCGGTGGGCCTGGATGTCGAACGGCGACGCGTACGCCTCGGGCAGCCGCATCCCGCGCTGGGCGAGCAGGCCGCGCAGCCGGTCCGGGTAGTCGGTGATGATGCCGTCCACGCCGTCGTCGAGCAGCTTCGCCATGGTGGGGACGTCGTTGATCGTCCACGGCACGACGGTGATCCCGTGCCGGTGGGCGTGCGCCACCATCTCCTTCGTCACGTACGGGCGGTAGGTCGGGTCGGTGACCGTGCCGTTCTGCGGGAAGCCGTGCACCGGCGAGAAGGTCTTCGCGCCGAAGGTGCGGATCGCCGCGATCGGGTCGCCGCCGAAGTCGTCGATGTCCAGCCCGCCGAGCCACGGCGAGGCGCCCGGCTGCCCGGTCTGGAGGAAGTCGTAGTTGGTCAGGGCGACCAGCGGCAGCCGCGGCTCGACCTGGCGCATCCGCATCAGCGCGCCCCAGTCGAAGCTCTGGATGGTCACCTGCTTCAGCATCCCGGCGGCCCGGATCTCGGCCGCCGTGACCTGGACGAACTGCTCACGCGGCGCGGTCTCGCTGGGCGCGCCGGCCTCCACCTTGGTCTCGATGTTGAGCTTCACGTCGTCCGCCCGGTGCCGCTTGACCAGCGCGAACACCTCGCGCAGCAGCGGCATGCGGGCACCCGGCACGGCGAGCTGACCGGGGCGGTCGGCGAGGGTCCTCGTGCCGCAGTCGAGGGTGCGGACCTGCGCCAGCGTGAGCGTGTTGACGTACTTCCCGACGTACGGGAACTCCGGGTCGCCCGGGGTCGCCGGTGCGGTGTCCACGCACTTGGCGCCGCTGACGCGCCGGTCGTGGGTGACGACGGCCTGGCCGTCCTCGGTGATCTGCACGTCCAGTTCCAGGGTGTCCACGCCCAGGTGGAGCGCGTTGCCGAAGGACGCGAGGGTGCTCTCCACCCGCAACCCGAGGCCGCCGCGGTGGGCCTGCAGGTCGAATGTCCGGTCCGGTCGCGGCTTCGCCTCGGCGGGCGCTGCGAGCCCGGCTGTCACGGTCGCCGCCACCAGGGCGGCGACGGCGGTGCGGCGTACGTTGCGCACGCTCTTTCTCCCTCCCGCGGGGGTGTCCCGCTGGTTCGCCGCTCAGCATCGGCAGCGTGGACGGCGGGCGGGCGAGCAGCGGGCGACGTCCGGGTGAACCGGCCGTGCGGGTTTGGCCGGGCGGGCGTCGGGCACGCAGTGGGACACCGACGACTTCGGCGAGGTGAGACAGCATGCGCGAGGACGACGTGCGGAACGAGGCCGCCCGGCGGGCGGAGGAGCGGATCGCCGGTGGCGGGTACGGCGAGGGGGCCCTGGACGAGGTGACCGTGCCGCAGACCGACGTGCAGCGGGTGATCCAGGACGAGGACCCGGGTGACCCGGCGCACGTCCGCGTCGATCCCCAGGTGCTCCGCGACGGCGGCCCGACCCGGGGTCAGGGTGCCGTCACCACGACCGGCGGCACGGCCGGCCCGGCCAGCGCCCGCCGGGTGGCGCGGCAGCCGGAGCGGCACCGCGGCAAGGTGGCGCCGACGACCACCGGGGACGCGACCACCGGCGGCCTGAGCACCCCGGCGGGCGGCTCGACGAGCGACCAGTCGTCCACGGCGAGCCAGGTCGGCAACTTCACCAACGAATGATCCGACCGCGGGGGCGGCGTCTTCGGACGCCGCCCCCGCGGCGCGGCCGGGCAGGTGGCCGGGCCGCGCGGGACCGTCTTTCGAGTGGGAGGTCGTCGTGGGCGACGTGTACGCCAACTACGCACAGCTGGCTGCTGGGGAGGACGAGGGCGTCGACTACACCCGGACGGCGATCGGCGGGCCCACCACGTCGTGGGCGTCCATCGCGATCCACGGTGGCGGCATCGAGGCCGGCAGCGGAGAACTCGCGCTGGCCGTCGGCGACGGTCTGATGGACACGTACGTGTTCGCCGGCATCAAGTCCAGCGGCAACTCCGATCTGCACATCACCGCCACGAAGTTCGACGAGCCGCAGTGTCTCGCCCTGCTCGCGGCAGCGGACCGGACCATCTCCATCCACGGCTACACCGGCACGGCCGGCGAGCCCGAAACCGCCCTCGGTGGGCTGGACGCCGACCTCGCCGGTGACCTCTCGGCGGCGTTGACCGACAAGGGGTTCAACGTCGTGGCGGCCTCGAGCGAGATCTCCGGCAGCTACCCGGGCAACATCTGCAACAGGAACCGGCGCGGAGCGGGCGTGCAGTTGGAGCTCTCCCACGCCCTGCGCACGTCGTTCTTCCCCAACGGGGACCTGACCCGGTCGGCGAGGGAGTCGGGGCGACGGACGCAGCTCTTCCACGACTACGTCGAAGCCGTGCGGTCGGTGGTCGCCGTTGCTCAGCCGGCCTCCTGAGGTCCGGCGGAGGTGCCCTGCCGGAGGATGCCGAGGCGTTGGGTGGCGCGGGTGAGGGCCACGTACAGGTCGTTCCGGCCGCGCGGGGACTCCGCAACGATCCGGTCCGGGTCGACCAGCAGGACGGAGTCGAACTCCAGGCCCTTGGCCTGGGCGACGCTCAGCACGACGACGCGGCTCTCCAACTCGGGGTGCTCGCCGACGGCCGCCTCGGGCAGCGCGGCGGTGAGCGCGGCGCCCAGGTCGTCGATCCGGCCGGCGGGCACGATCACCCCGAGCCGGCCGTCGGCCAGCCCGGCGGCCTCCCGGGCGGCTGCCGCCACCAGTTCCGTCGTCAGCCGGTCCGCCGCCACGGCACGGTCCCACGGCGCCACACCGGTGGCGCGTACGGAGCGCGGGGGGCGCAGCGCCGGGTCGATCTCGGCGAGCACCCCGGCCGCGACGGCCATGATCTCGGCCGGGGTGCGGTAGCTGACGGTGAGCTCCTCCAGCCGCCAGCGCTGCGCCACGTACGGCTCCAGCGCGTCGGCCCACGACGCGGTGCCGGCGAGCGCGCCGGTCTGCGCCACGTCCCCGACGATCGTCATGGACCGGCTCGGGCAGCGGCGCATCAGCAGGCGCCACGCCATCGGCGAGAGCTCCTGCGCCTCGTCGACGATGACGTGGCCGAACGCCCAGCTCCGGTCGGCCGCGGCCCGCTGGGCGGTGGTCAGGCGCTCGGCCTCCTCCTGCCGTTCCAGCAGGCGGTCGGCGTCGATCAGGTCGGTCACGCCGAGGATCTCGCCGCCGTCGGCCTCGTCCTCGACGTCGATGGACCGGGAGCCCCGGGCGATCTCGAGGACGCCCTCCGCGTACTCCCGCTGGAGGGACCGGATGCGTTCCCGGCGCGCCTCGGCGGCGCGGTCGTCCTCGCCGAGCAGTTCCGCCGCCTCGTCCAGCAGCGGCACGTCCGCCGGCGTCCAGCCGCCCGGCTCGCGGTGCAGCAGGGCCCGCTCGGCGTCGGTGAGCATCGGCGCCGCGACGGCGATGCGGCCCGGGTCGGCGTACAGGTCGGCGAGGAGCCGCTGCGGGGTCAGCACCGGCCAGAGCCGGTCCAGCGTCGCGCGGACCTCCGGGTCCTCGCGGAGCTCGCGGCGGATCTCGGCCACGTCGGCCTCGTCGAGCAGGTTCTCGCCGCCCAGCGGGTCGGCGCCGATGCGCTCGGCCACCTGCCCGGCGAGCGCGTGCACGATCTCGACGTCGAACAGTGCCCGGGCCAGGTTGTGCGGGCGGCCGGAGCGGCGGGCCCGGTCCCGGGCCGCACGGACGGTCTCCGGGGCGAGCACGAGGATCTCCCGCTGCGGCTGCTCGATCTCCAGGGGCTCGTCGGGCACCCACTGCCGGTCGCGCACGGCGGCGGTCAGCACGTCGACCATCACCTCGCGGCCCTTCAGCGCCGCCGCCTCCGCCGACTCGGTACGCCGCGCGCTGACCCCGGGAAAGAGGTCGGCCTGGGTACGCAGCAGCACTCCGGTCTCGGCCAGGGCGGGCAGCACCTGGGAGATGTAGCGCAGGAAGGTGGCGTTGGGCCCGACCAGCAGCACGCCGCGGGTCGAGAGCTCCCGCCGGTGGGTGTAGAGCAGGTACGCCGCCCGGTGCAGCGCCACCGCCGTCTTGCCGGTGCCGGGCCCGCCCTGCACCACCAGCACGCCCGGCAGGTCGGCGCGGATGATCCGGTCCTGCTCGGCCTGGATGGTCTCCACGATGTCGCGCATCCGGCCGGTACGGCCGGCGTTGAGCGCGGCGAGCAGCGCCGCCTCGCCGGTCACCTCCTCGTGGGCGGTGGGGGAGGCGGTGGCCAGGTCCAGCACCTCGTCGTTGAGCGCGATCACCTTGCGCTGCCGGGTCCGCAGGTGCCGCCGGCGGCGGACGCCCTGCGGGTTGGCGGCGGTGGCCAGGTAGAAGGCGCGGGCTGCCGGCGCCCGCCAGTCGATGAGCAGCGGGTCGTAGTCGCCGCTGGTGTCGAAGATGCCGATCCGGCCGATGTAGTGCGGCCCGCCGTCGTCGGTGTCAAGCCGGCCGAAACAGAGGCCGTTCTCCACCGCGGAGAACTGCTCCACCTGTTCGGCGTACATTCCCACCGCGCTGTCGCGCTGGGAGCGGGCCTGGAGGGTGCCGCCGGTGTTCCGCAGTTCCTCGGCCAGCCGCCGGGACGCCTGTTCGCGCAGCCCGTCCAGCCGGCGGTAGAGCATCGAGACGTACTCCTGCTCGCGGCCGATCTCGTCGTCCGTGGGCAGGTCACCGGAATTGCCGGAGTGCCTTGACAAGCCGTCTCCCAGTTCGTTAAGATGGTCGCCGGAACGGCCTGCGAGCCGTTCTTTTTTGTTGCCTGAACTGGTCAGGATACCGGGCGACGCCCCGCCGGACCACGTCCCGCGCATCGGCGGGCCGTTCCGCGCCGGCCTCGCTCACATCGTCGCGCCGGAGCGGTCCAGCAGAGTGGCGAGCAGGTGACCGAGCTGCTCGCGTTGCCGCGGTGTCAGCGGTGCCAGGACCTCGTCGTCGACCTGGGCGAGGAGGTCGTCCAGCTCCAGGAGCCGCCGCCGGCCGGGCGCGGTGAGGGTGATCACGTTCTGGCGGCGGTCGGCGGGGTTGGGCGCGCGTTCCACCTCGCCGCGGTCGGTGAGCTCGTTGACGACCGCCACCACGTCGCTGCGGTGGATGCCGGTCCGGCCGCTCAGCTCGGCCTGGCTGGCCGGACCGAACTCGGCCAGCGTGGCGAGCACCGCGTAGTGCCACTTGCGGGCGCCGACCCGGGCGAGCTCCTCGTTGACCCGGCGATCCGTCCGCATCGCGGCCAGGGACAGCAACCGGGTGCGCAGGTTCCGTAGCCGCGCCGGTGCCTCGGGGCGGCCGGCCGCCCCCGCCGGGCTGTCACTCATGGCGGAAGGATACCGCTTGTGTTGGTGACACCAACGATCTAGGTTCGTTGGTGAGGCTAACGTTAGTGTCACCAACGAATCGGAGGCGCGCCATGCCGGTGACCCAGGTGAGCGGATCGACGATGTACCACGAGGAGCGGGGCAGCGGGACTCCGATCGTCTTCCTGCACGGCAACCCCGGATCGTCCCACCTCTGGCGCAACGTCCTGCCCGCCGTCGACCTCCCCGCCCGCCTGCTCGCCCCCGACCTCATCGGCATGGGTCGCTCCGGCAAGCCGGATCTGCCCTACCGGTTCGCCGACCACGCCCGCTACCTGGACGCCTGGGTCGACGCGCTGGACCTGCGGGAGGTCGTCCTCGTCGGCCACGACTGGGGTGGAGCGCTCGCCTTCGACTGGGCGGCCCGCCACCCCGAGCGGGTCCGCGGCGTGGCCTTCCTGGAGACCATCGTGCGGCCGATGTCCTGGGCCGACCTGGGCGACGGACCCCGGTCCCGCGCCGAGGCCATGCGCGGGCCGCAGGGTGAGGACCTGGTCCTCGACCGGAACGTGTTCCTGGAGTCCGCCTTCACCGGCGGGGTGCTGACCCCGGTGAGCGAGGAGGACCTGCGGATCTACCGGGCGCCGTACCCGACCCGGGAGAGCCGCCGGCCGCTGCTGGAGTGGGCCCGCTCGCTGCCGCTGGACGGACAGCCGGCCGACGTCACCGAACGGGTCCAGCGGTACGGGCGGTGGCTGGCGGGCAGCGACCGGGTCCCCAAGCTGCTGCTCACCTTCGACTCCTCACCCACCCTGCTCGTCACCGAAGCCGTGGCCGCCTGGTGCGCGGCGAACATCGCCGCCCTCGACATCCGCCACTGCGGGCCGGCCGGGCACCACGCGCCCGAGGACCGACCCGAGGCGATCGCCGCGGCGATCACCGCCTGGGCGCGCCGGCACGCCCTCGTCGGCGAGCGTTGACGCCGGACACGACCGGGGGCCCGCGGCACGCGCGGGCCCCCGGTCGGCCGTGGAACCGTCAGCCGCGAGCCACCTCGTACAGCCGCTCCGGCGTCACCGCGCCGGCGATCAGACGGCCGTCGTCGGTCAGCAGCGCGCTCACCAGGTGGCTGCGGAACAGCCGGCCGCTGCCCCAGTCGCCCCGGACCGCGGGCAACTGCCCGGACAGCGCGTCCAGGTCGGGGGCATCCCCGGCGTCGGCGGAGCGCGACGCGCCGTCGACCTTGGCGACCACCACCGTGGTCCAGCCCTCCCCGACGGTGCGCACGTCCGGCCGCTCGTCGCCGGCCGGCTTCCCCGGCCGGGCCGGGCGGGCCCGGTCGGCGCCCTCCTCGGTGACCTTCACGCCGGGCCGCGGGTTGAACCGGAACTGGTCGTCGTCCGGCCGGGCGTAGTCGATCTGGGCGAACGCCACCTCGAACGCCGGGCGGTCACCGCCCTCGGCGAACACCTCGAACCGCAGCGGCAGGTGCTCGGTCGCGTCGATGGCGATCCGTACCTGGTGCACCAGCGAGGCGGCGTCGCGCGGCGCGAGCACCAGCTCGTACGCGTCCCGCCCGGCCACCGTGGCGGCCCGCCCCACGCTCACCTCGGTGGTCGGGTCGACGGCGGCGAGGGCGGCGTCGGCCGCCTCCTGCGGCGTGTCCGGCAGCTCCGGCGGGGCGTCGGCGTCCTTCTCCGCGGGAAGCGTGCGGTGGGTGGCCGTGTTGGTGCGGCTGTTCCACGTCCACACGTCGCGTCCGTTACGGATGATGTCCCGCTCGCCGAGCGTGTCGACGAGCGCGACCCGCTGCTTGTCCGGCCCCGAGTGCCACACCCGCAGGGTGTGGGTCCCGGTCAGCAGGTCGGCCGGGCCGTCCCCGGCGGCCAGCCCGGCGATCGCCGGCAGGCCCAGGTCGGCACGCTGCACGACGGTGCCGGAGAAGCCGTCGTGGCGGGCGGTCTGCAGGTCAACGAGGAGCTGGGCGGCGGTCCGGGGCGGCAGGCTCGGCTCGGCCTGGGCGGCGAAGCGGCCGAGCGCGGCGCCCCCACCGACGACGGTCACGACGGCGGTCACCGGGACCAGCCAGCGCAGGGCGGGACGGCTTGTCAGGACGGACATGTGTGGCACCTCCTGCCGACCATCCTGCCCGCACCACCCTGTGAGGGCGCTGAGGACACCCGATCGGGTACGGGCGCCGGGGTGGCACCCTTGACCCGTGCGGCTGCTGGTGGTGGAGGACGAGGCCCGGTTGGCGTCCGCCCTGCAACGCGGCCTCCAGGCGGAGGGTTTCGTCGTCGACGTGGCGGCGACCGGCCCGGCCGGCCTGGAGGCGGCCCGGCACGGCGAGTACGACGCGATGGTCCTCGACGTGATGCTGCCCGGCCTCTCCGGGTACGAGGTGGTCCGCCGCCTGCGGGCCGAGCGGCGGTGGCTGCCGGTGCTCATGCTGTCGGCCAAGGACGGCGAGTACGACCAGGCCGACGGCCTGGACTGCGGCGCCGACGACTACCTGACCAAACCCTTCTCGTACGTGGTGCTGCTGGCCCGGCTGCGCGCGCTGCTGCGGCGTGGCGCGCCCGAGCGGCCCACCGTCCTCACGGTGGGCGACCTGCGGCTGGATCCGGCGCGCCGGCGGGTGACGCGGGACGGTGCCGAGGTGGCCCTGACCGCCCGGGAGTTCGCGCTCCTGGACTACCTGATGCGCCGCCCCGGCCTGGTCGTCTCCAAGACCGAACTGCTGGACCACGTGTGGGACGCCGGCGTGGACACCGCCCCGAACGCCGTGGAGGTCTACGTCGGCTACCTGCGCCGCAAGCTCGGCCGCGAGCGCCTGGAGACGGTCCGCGGCGCCGGCTACCGCCTCACCACATGAGCGGCGAAGGAAGGGCCCCTTCCTATCGCCTCCGGTATAGGAAGGGCCCCCTCCTAACCCGGACGCTCCCACGGCGCGGCCGGCTCTGGGCCGCCCTCGGCCTGCGCGGCCGGCTGATGGCGATCGGGGTGCTCGGGGTGTCGGTGGGCCTCGCGGTCGGCGGCCTGGTGCTGCTCGCGGTGCTCACCTGGGCGCTGCACCGCAACGTCGACACGGAGGCGCTCCGGACCGCCGACGCGGTCGCGCTGCTGGCCGCCGAGGACGCGCTGCCCGACCCGCTGCCGGTCGCCGGCGGCCAGGTCCGGGTGCAGGTGGTCGACGCGCAGGGGCGGGTCCGCGCCGCCTCGATCGACGCCGACCGGTTGGTGCCGATGGTCCGGCCGGAGCGGGTCGACCGGCACGCCCGGCAGGGGATCACCGTGGCGGGGGAGCGGATGGGGCTCGTCGGGCCGGTCCGGGTGGTGGCCGTCCCGGCCGGCACCGACGCCGACCCGCTCACCGTCCTGGTCGCCCGGTCGCTGGTGGACGTGCGGCAGAGCACCCACGTCGTCCGGACCATCCTGCTGGTCAGCTTCCCGCTGCTGGTGGCGGTGCTCGCCGCCGTGGCGTGGCGGGTGGTGGGCGCCACCCTGCGGCCGGTGGAGGCGCTGCGGCGGGGCGCCGAGGAGATTACCGGCCGGAACGGGGCCGGGCGGCTGCCCGTACCGGGCTCGCAGGACGAGATCCACCGGCTCGCGGTCACGCTCAACGACATGCTGGACCGGCTGCGCGCCGGCCGGGACCGGCAGCGCGCGTTCGTCGCCGACGCCGCGCACGAGCTGCGCAGCCCGCTCACCAACATCCGCACCGAGCTGGAGGTCGCGCAGCGGCTGGGGGACCGGACCGACTGGCCCGCGGTGTCGGCGGAACTCCTCGCCGACACCGAGCGGCTCGGCCGGCTCGTGGACGACCTGCTCCTGCTCGCCCGGCTCGACGAGGCCCCGCCGGCGCGGGCCACCGGGCCGGTCGAGCTGGGCGCGCTGCTCACCGAGGTGGCCGGCCGCCAGCTCGCCCGGCCGGTCGAGGTGGTGCCGCCGCCGGAGCCGCTGTGGACGGTCGGCGACCCGGACGAGCTGCGCCGGGTGCTGACCAACCTCGTCGACAACGCCGTCCGGCACGCCCGTACCCGGGTGGTGCTCGCCGCCGCGCCGGACGGGTCCGCGTACCACCGGGTGACGGTGACCGACGACGGGCCCGGCATCCCGGCCGCGGACCGGGAGCGGGTCTTCGGCCGGTTCACCCGACTGGACCCGGCGCGCGACCGGGACGCGGGCGGCGCCGGGCTGGGCCTGGCCATCGTGCGCGAGCTGGTCCGGCGGGCCGGCGGGCAGGTCGACCTGGGCGACGCGGAGCCGCCGCCCGGGCTGCGGGTACGGGTGCTGCTGCCGGCACTGACCGCGGAGCCCGACCCGACCTGACGGTCAGCTCCGGTCGGTGCAGACCTCCTTCGACCGGCCGATCGTCTCGGTCGACCAGACCACCGCCACCGTGAAGCAGTAGTCGGTGCCGCGGTTGAGGCCGTACACGACGAAGTCGGTGGTGCCGGCGGGCAGGTTCGCGAAGGCGGTCTGCGGCTGCCCGGCCCGGCCGCCCGAGATGACGACCGGTCCCTCGCCGCCGGCCGGGTACGTCCAGCGCAGCGCCACGTTGTCGCGGTTGTCCCGCAGGGTCACCTCGCTCGGCGGGGTGCCCGGCGTGGCGGCCGCCGGGGGAGTCGGGCTCGACGTCGCCGGAGCGGGTGTGTCCGTCGCGCGTCCCGCCGTGCCGGTGGCGACCGGCGGCGGCGCACCGTCGAACCGCGCCACCCCGGCGATCACCGCGGCCGTCCCGAGCAGCACCACCGCCACGCCGCCGACCACGAGCGGGAGCAGCCGGTTGGCCGCCGGCGCGGCGGCGTGGTGCACCGGCACGGGCAGCAGCCGGGACGGCTGGTACGCCCCCTCCTCGGGCGTGGCGTGGTCCCGGACGCGGTGGACCCCGGCGGCCTCCTCACCACCGGCGAGGGGCAGCACGGGCGGGGGCACGGCCGCGGCCCGTTCCTCGGCCGGCGGCCGCCAGGGATCGGTGTGCGGCGCGTCCGGCGCGTCCGGTCGCCAGGGCGCGTCGGTGCGGGCGTCGGGCGGCCAGCCGTCGCCGAGGTCGTGCTCGGGCGGCCACCGGTCGTCGGCGTCGTGCGGGCGGTCGTCGGGATCCGGGGCCACCTGGGGGCCGGTGCCGCCGTGGTCGGGCGGCCGTCGCCAGGCCTCGTCGGCGGGCGGGTCCGGTGCCGCCGGCCGGGCCGTACCGTCGAGCGGCTGGCGGGGTGTGGGCACCGTGGGCGGCGGCGGGTAACCGGTCGCCGGGTGCTCGTCCGGGTCGGGCCCGTCCGGGTCCCGCGCGGTCGGGGCGTACGGGGTGGCGGGGCGGTAGCCGGGCTGCGACGGGTGGTCGGGGACGTGGTGCGCCTCGTCGCCGGGCGGGGGCGTCCGGGCGGTGGGCACGATCGGGGTGTCCCGCCCGACCGGTGCCGTGTCGGCGCAGACGTGGTCCGGGTTGGCGGCCGCCCGGGCCAGCGCGGCCACCTGCGCGGCGAGCGGGTCGTCCGGCGCCAGGTGCTGCCGGCACAGCTCCTCGGCCAGCGCGAGGTTGTCGTGCGCCTCGGTGAACAGGCCGCAGTCGCGGTGCATCGCGCCGAGCCGGGCCAGCATCTTGATGCCGCTGGGGTGGCCGTCGCCGTACACCTCGCGGTGCAGTTCCCACGCGTCGGCGAGCCGGTCGCGGGCCACCTGGCACTGGCCGCGCGCGTACTCCACGGTGGCCAGGTCGGCGTGCGCGGCGAGGACGCGCAGCGACTCGGGACCGTCCAGGGCGGTCAGCTCGATGATGACCTCCTGGTAGAGCCGGGCCGCGCGGGACCAGCTGCCGACCCGGTGCAGCACCGCGGCGAGGGTCGCGGCGGCGGCCACCGTGCGCTCGTCGGAGCGGCCGTACAGCCGGGTGGTCGCCGCGTACGCGTACGCGGCCCAACCCCGGGCGGCGTGCGGGTCACCGAGGGCCACCAGCACCCGCGCCTGGAGGCTCGCGGCCTCGGCCAGCTCGGGCGTGGCGTTGGCGGGGCGGGGATCGGCGTCGGCCAGCGCGTCGGCGAGCAGCCGCTGGGCGCCGGCGAGGTCGCCGGTCGACACCAGGTGGTGCGCGTGGTCAGTCAGGTCACCGAAGCCGGAGGGCACGCCCCATCGTGCTCATCCGGCGACGGTAAGTACAAGTCCCGCGCCGGTCAGGTTTCCCGGAGTTAGTCCACCAGGATCTCGTGGTACGCGTGCGGCGCTACCGTCGGGGACATGGGAATCCACCGCCTCAACCACGCCGTCCTCTACGTCAGCGACCTGGAGCGCAGCGTCGCCTTCTACGCCGAGGTGCTGGGCTTCCGCCGGGTGCCGATGACCCCGGACGGCTTCCGGGGCGCTGCGTTCCTCCAGGCGCCCGACTCCACCAACGACCACGACCTCGGCCTGTTCGAGGTCGGCGCGGGCGCCGGCCGGAGCACCGTCGGCCTCTACCACCTCGCGTGGGAGGTCGACACCCTCGACGACCTCGCCGCCACCGCGCAGCGGCTCGCCGCCGCCGGGGCGCTGGTCGGCAGCTCCGACCACGGCACCACGAAGAGCCTCTACGGGCAGGACCCGGACGGGCTGGAGTTCGAGGTCGTCTGGCTGGTGCCCGCCGACCTGCTGGACGACGCCGCCCTGTCGGCCCGCAAGCGGATCGGCCGCCTCGACCTCGACGCCGAGCGCCGCCGCTACGGCGGCCAGACCCGCGGCGGCATCGGCATCAGCGTCCCCGCGGCGAGGTGAGACCTTCGGCGCACCGGTTTGTCACCCACCACGACTCCATGATCGCCCGAAGTGGGGTAGAAACCAGGGCGTGATGAACGAGGTGCTGCGGGAGGTGCTCGTCCGGCACGCCGAGGTGTGGGTGCCCCGGGTGTCGGGGCGGGGGCGGCGCGCTGTCGTCGCGCTCGCGTACGGAGACGGCGGGTCCGCGACCGCGTCGGCGGAGGCGGTGCTCGGCGTGGTCGCCGAGTACGCCGACCGGCTGCGCGGACGGCAGCTCACCGTGCTGGTGCTCGCCGACGCCACCGAGGAACTGCCGGCCCGGCTCGGTCCCGTCGAGGCGGCGCTGCCGGCCGAGGTCGCCGTCCACCTGGTGCCGGGCGGGCCGGCCCGGCTGCCCGTCGCGCTCAAGGCGGCCGGCGCCGCCGGTGCGCCGCTGCTGTCGTACCTGGACGGTCCGGGCGCGACCGACCGGGCGGTGCTGGCGGCCGCCGCCGGCCGCTCCGCCGAGGTGCTCGTCGTCACCGAGGCCGCGCCGGACGCGTCCGTCCGGCCGGCGCTCCGCGACGCCGGGTTCCCGCTGGTGGCCGAGGTCGACCTGGTGCCGGGGGACGGGTCGCCGGCGCGGCGGCTGGCCTTCGGCACCGGGTACGACCGCAGCCTCGAGGCGTTCAAGGACCTGCTGTGGGCGGTCGACGAGTACGCCGGCGTGCGCTACCGCGACCCCGCCGACCCCGCCGGGCGGCTGCTGGACATCGCGCTCGACCCCGAGCCGGGACCGCTGCGCCGGGAGTTGCTCGCCGAACTGGACCGCTCCGGCCCGCGTACCGTCACCGAACTGCGTCGGCACGCGCTGACCGGCACCGTCTACCGGGCCGCGGACGTGCAACGGGCGCTGACCGGGCTGCTGCACTCCGGCGCCGTGACCCGCGACCCGGAGCACGGCCGGCTCGGCGGGGACGCCGTCATCGCCGCGGGCCCGCAGCCGTAGCGCCGGGCTCTCCCGGACTCGCCCCATCCTGCGGCCCGTTCGGCCGGGAACCACCCGGCCCCGGTTCCGGCCCATCCTGCGGCCCATCCTCCGGCCCCGCCTGCGGCCCGCTCGGCCGGGAACCCGCCGGCCCCGGTTCCGGTGGAACGGCCGGCGTCAGCGCCGACGGGGCGGGCGGGGACGTGCCCGGGACCAGCCTCCGGACCACGATCGACACCCCGGTGGCGATCACTCCGATGCTGAAGACCATCTGCGCGCAGACCGCCGCGCGAGCGAGCTGTCCGTGCGGGTACACGTCCCCGTAGCCGATGGTGGTGAGGGTGGTGAGGGCGAAGTAGAGCGCGTCGATCCGGGTCTCCAGGTTGGCGAACTGGCCGGGAAGACTGCGGGCGATGACGAAGTCCGCCAGCGCGAAGGCGAGAATGCCGGCCACCAGGGCGACGGCGAGCTTCAGCAGCGACGGCACCTCCCGGCCGGCCGCACTCTCGTCGACGCGAAGCTGCCGGCGCACCTGCCGGGTGACCAGCCAGGCGATCGACGCCACCAGCACCCCGGTGATCGTGCTGCGGACCAGCAGCCGGGCCCGGTCCGGGTCGGGCTCCACCGGCACGACGAAGTACGCCACCAGCAGGAGCAGGCAGGCCAGCAGGGCACGGCGGCGCTCTCGCCGCCAGGGCCGGGTCATGCCGCGATTCTCCGCCCCACCGTCCGCCGGCAGGGCCGGTTTCGGCGAGTGCCGGTGCCGTGCCGGGGCGGCGGCGGTGCGGGGTGCCGTCGGTCGGGGAGGCCTATCGCCTCGCGCCGCCGCCGGTGCCGGGACACGGCGAAGGGACCCTTCCGCAGCGGCGGGCAGGGTCCCTTCGTCGTGCCGCAGCCGTCAGGTGCGGGACTTGTCCTGCTTCCAGGACAGCGGGCCGGGCAGGTCGACGCGGTGCGCCCGCGCCCGGGAGTTCCACGACCAGCGGCCGATCTTGATGCTCCAGGAGGAGAAGCCGTTCTCGGTGAAGTTCAGAATGATCGGGCCGTACTTCTTGCGCTTGCGGAACATGAGACCCATTGCGGGGCTCCCTTCGGTATCCCTTCCCTGCCGTGTCGAACCTGAACATGCCCGGACGGTCTTTCCGCGAAACCCGGCTGCTGCTCCACCGTGGACGGCCCGGCCGCCGGCATCAGCGCCTCCCGTCGCTGTCCATGCAGGAGGCGGTCCACCGACCGGTGGGCGGGCCTCGCCGGCCCGGGATCAGCCGGCCGGCGTGACGGCCAGGACGCGGGTGGCAGTGCCGTCGGCCTCCGTGATGTCGCGCTCGTGGCTGAAGCCGATCTTCCCCAGCAGGGCCAGGCTGGCGTGGTTGGCGTCGGCGACCGTCGCGTACACCACCGGCAGGGCGAGCGTGTCGAAGCCGTACCGCACCAGGGCCCGAGCCAGCTCCGTGCCGAGGCCGCCGCCCCAGGCCGGCTGGGCGAGGGCGTACACGATCTCGTGGCCGTCGACCTGGTCGGTGCGCTTGATCTCGGCGTGCCCGATGTAGCTGCCGCCACGGCGGACGGCCCACACGTCGAACAGGTCGTTCGCGTAGACCTTGCTGAACACGCGGCCGAACAGCGCGCCCGCCTCCTCGGCGTCGAGCGGGCCGTCGCCCATGAACCGGCCCACCTCCGGGTCGGTGAAGAGGGTGACGAAGTCCTCGGCGTCGTCCGGACGGTACGGCTCCAGCAGGAGACGGTCGGTGTGCAGCACGGGGGTGGGCATCAGCGGGGCTCCCAGGCGTCGGGCGGGGCCGTCAGTCTGCGCACGTGCGCGGGGAGCCGGCCGCTGACGATCTCGGCGAGGCTCACCTCGTCGACCACCCGCCGCACGGCCGCCCGGACGGCCACCCAGAGGCCGGGCAGGTTCTCCGCCGCGCCCTCGTACCGCGTCTCCTCCGGACGGAGGCCGCGCACCCCGGCGAGCGGGCCCTCCACGGCCCGCAGGACCGCGCCGACCGTCACCTCCCGCGGCGGCCGGGCCAGGGTGTAGCCGCCCTCGGCGCCTCGCTGCGCGCGGACGACGCCGGCCCGTCGCAGGTCGGCCAGGACCGCCTCCAGGAACTTGCGGGGCAGGTCCTGCTCCGCCGCGATGGCCTGGGTGGAGAGCAACCGGGGGTACGCGGTGGCGAGGCTCAACGCCGCCCGCACCGCATAGTCACCGCGCGCTGAGATCTGCACCAGGCCATCATGCCGGGCGCCGGTCTCCCGCGGTGTCGGCAGGTGGGCGTGGGCGGACGACGCGCCCGGCCGCCCCGGTCTCCCGGCCGGGATCGGCGGGTGGGTCCGGCGGCTCGTGGGCCCGGCCGGGCTCGGGCTCGGGCCGGCCGGGCTCGGGCTGCCCGCGGGCGGCGCGGAAGGCGCCCGGGCTCATCCCGACCTCGCGGGTGAAGAACCGCCCGAAGTTGGTCGGCTCGGAGAAGCCGAGGCGGCGGCCGATCCGCGCCACCGGCTCGTCGGTCGCGGCGAGCAGCCGTCGGGCCTGGAGGGCGACCCGGTCGTCGACCACCTGCTTGGCGCTGCGCCCGGTGACCGCGAGACACGCCCGGGTCAGGGTCCGGACCGAGCAGCCCAGGTGGGCGGCGTAGTCCTCCACCCGGCGGGTGTGCTGGTAGCCGCGCTCGACCTCCCGGCAGAGTCGCTCGAAGGTGATCATTTCGGCACGTGGTGCGGGCCGGACGGCGTCCGGCAGCAGGGCCAGGCGGAGCAGCAGCACGGCCAGTTGGTGGCGGAGCAGGCCCGCCGCGGCGGCCACGCCCCGGTGCCGCTCGCAGTCCACCGCGAGCTGGCTGACCTCGGTGATGATGGCGTCCTCGTCCTCACCGGCCAGTTGGAGCCAGGCCGGGACGGCATCGGGGTCGACATCCAAACCCCGCAGTGCCTCCGGCCGCCAGCGCACCACGGTCGCGTCCAGTTCGGGAAGCGCGCACCGGAGCACCTGGCCGGCCCGGGCCCGCAGCAGTGTGCCCGGCCGGCACGGCAGGGCCTGGAAGTCCAGCTCAGTGCGGCCGTGCCCACCGGTGACCAGCACCAGCAGGTCCCGGTCCAGCAGGAGCGGACGCCGCCACGCCGGATCGGCCACCAGGTCACCCAGGGTGAGCGTCTCGATCTCAGGAGGCGCGGAGAACGGAACGGGGGAGGGCTGACCAGGAGAAACCATCACCTGCGACGGTAGCCCGGGGCGACGATCATCGCATCTCCGAGCGCGTATCCGCCGCGCCCGCCGATGCCCGCGCCCGCCCATTGTGCTGGGCGCACGGTCGGGTGAAGAGCGGCCTCCGGCCGCCCGATGGGCGTCCCTTCCCGAAAGTGCGGCCACGTTTCGGGGTGTGGGTGGGCGGCGCGGTGGGACGGCTGGGGTTGTCGGGGCCGGTGGGGGCGGTTACGTTACCGGGCGGTAGGGGCGTATCGCGAGAGGATGGGCATGGCGGATCTGTTCTCGGTCGAGGGAAAGACGGTCCTGGTCACCGGCGGCTCCCGGGGGATCGGACTGATGATCGCCCAAGGGTTCGTCCAGGCCGGCGCACGCGTGGTCATCTCCTCGCGCAAGGCGGACGTGTGCGAGACGGTCGCCAAGGAACTGTCGACGCAGGGGCACTGCGAGGCGATCCCCGCCGACCTGGGCACCGACACCGGCGCCGAGGCGCTCGCCGCCGCCGTGCGGGAGCGCTACGACCGGCTGGACGTGCTGGTCAACAACGCGGGCGCCACCTGGGGGGCGCCGCTGGAGGCGTACCCGGAGACCGCGTTCGACAAGTTGTGGGCGGTCAACGTGAAGGCCGTCTTCCGGCTCACCACCGCGCTGCTGCCGGCGCTGCGCGCCGCCGCCACCGCCGACGACCCCGCCCGGGTGATCAACATCGGCTCGATCGACGGCATCCGGGTGCCCTGGATGGAGGTGTACGCGTACTCCGCCACGAAGGCGGCCGTGCACATGCTGACCCGCAGCCTCGCCCACCAGCTCGCTGGTGAGCACGTCACGGTGAACGCGATCGCGCCCGGCCCGTTCGAGAGCAGGATGATGGCGTTCGCGCTCGACGACCCGGCGTCCCGAGCCGCGATCGAGAAGCAGGTGCCGCTGGGTCGGATCGGCCGTCCGGAGGACATGGCCGGCACCGCCATCTACCTGTCCTCGCGCGCCGGTGCCTACCTCACCGGCGCGGTCATCCCGGTCGACGGCGGCATCACCACGCACGGCTGAGGGCCCCGTCGCCGCAGCGGCCGGCTGCGCGCACGGAGCAGGCCCGCCTGGCCCCGGGCGGGAGGCTGTCCGCGTACGTCCAGGCAAGCCGGAGCCGCGCGGACTCGGCAGATCCGCGCGGCCCCGATGTGGCCGGTTTTTCCGGTTTTTCAGCGGCCGGCGAGCAGCCGGTTCACCGCCGTGTCGACGTCCAGGTGCTCGGCCTCACGGCCGCGCGGTACGACGACGTAGGTCCGCCGCAGGAAGCGCACCAGGACGCTCCGCGGCACCTCGAACAGGGCGTTGCCGTCCGGGGACGACAGCGCCAGAGCGACGAAGTCCCCGCGCGGGGTGGCCCACGGCCAGACCCGCACATCGCCGATGCCGGCCGGCTCGTCGAGGCCGGTCACCAGCAGTTCCCGGGCGAACGACCAACTGACCGCCTCGCCGCCCGCCGATTCCGCATGGAACAGGACATGGACGGCATACGGGTCAGCAGGGTCGTAACGCAGACTGGCACGCACCGGCAAGGCCGTGGCGTCAGGTGCGACGAGCCTTAGCGACGTCTCGACCTCTACGGTCGTCGGTCGGATGACACTCATGGACGTTCTCCCCCCGGCACCGCTGCGGAACGCGCGTGTCCCGCTTTTCCCATACTCAGGTGCTGCTCCTAGCTACGCTCCGCCATACGCTGACTTCACCCAGTGGTGGGAAGGTGATCGGAACGTCCTCGAGAATGTGAATATTCCTGTAGGATTTCCGCTTCTACCCAGTCCGCGGTGCCGCCCGGCAACGGGTGGTTCAGACGTCGACTTACTCCGGTAACGTCCAGTCCACGGTTGCAGTGACGGGCGCGCGCCACACTGGGGGAGGAAATGGTGACGAAGCGATCCTCAGTGGATCGGGTCACGCTGCCTGGCGCGCCGAACGTCGCGCTCAAGGCAGCCGAAAAGCGGGGGTACGGGGTGCCGAACGAGCAGCGTGACCGGCCCGGTCGGCCGGCACGGGACAAGGGTGGGCCGTCCGGGGGGACGGCGGTCGCCACCCGGCGGGAACGGCCGCGCTGGCGGCAACGGGTGTCCACCACCCTCGCGCTCATCCGGGCCAACCCCACCGGCCGGGTGGCCCTCAAGATCTTCATCGCCATCGCCGGCGCGCTCGTCGTCACGATCGGACTGGCGCTGATCCCGCTGCCCGGGCCCGGCTGGCTCCTGGTGATCGCCGGCCTCGGCATCTGGGCGGTCGAGTTCCACTGGGCGCGACGGCTGCTCACCTTCACGCGACGGCACGTCCACAACTGGACCGAGTGGGTGAAGCGCCAATCACTCGGAGTGCGGTTCGTGCTCGGCGGCGTCGGCCTCGTGTTCGTGTCGACCATCGTGTGGCTGTCGCTCAAGTACAGCCTCGGCGTCGACGTGGTGGCCCGGGCCCTGCACTACCTCGCGACGCACTGAGGGCCGGTTTTTGGTCCGTGCCGGCGATCAGGTAGAGTCGTCGGCGCTGAGGGCGATTAGCTCAGCGGGAGAGCGCTTCGTTCACACCGAAGAGGTCACTGGTTCGATCCCAGTATCGCCCACGCAGGTCAAAGGCCACTTCCCGGCTTCGGGGGTGGCCTTTTTGCTGTCCGTACAGCAGCGAAGTACGGCAGCCCGGTCATTGCCCGAGTGATTCGCCGAGGCGCTTCAGGGCGTCGCGGGTGGCCTTCGACGAGACCTGGGTGTAGATCTCCATCGTTACGGAGAAGCGGGCGTGCCGGAGGACCTGCATGGCGACTCGCGGGTGGACGTCGAGGTCGGCCAGGAGCGTGGCGCAGGTCCGGCGGGCGTCGTGGACGGTGATCGGCTTGACGCCCGCTTTTCTCGCATCTCGTCTGCCAGGAGCGCTGGAAGTTGCGCGGCTCGATGGGTGTGCCATAGCGGGTGGTGAATACGAGGTGTGTTTCGTGCCATGCCTTGCCGGCGGCTGCTCGTGCCTCATCGCGCTGTTCCTGTCTGAGCTTGAGGGCGGTCAGGCAGATGTCGGGCAGGGGGAGAGTGGCGGACGCTTGGGTCTTGGTGTCCCGGTGGAGGAGCTGTCCGCGTACGCGTTGCAGTTGGCGGCCGATGGTCAGCTCTCCGGCGTCGAGGTCGACGTCTGCCCAGGTGAGTCCGAGCGCTTCGTCCTTGCGCAATCCGGTGACGAGGACCAGGGCGTAGGCGGCGTAGAGGGAGTCCTCGTCTGCTCTGGCGGACTCCAGGAACTTCCGCGCCTCGTCGCTCGACCAGGACTTGCCCCGCCGGCGGCGGACGGTGGCGAGGGTGACCGGCACGGCGGGGTTCTTGGTGATGAGGTCTTCGGCCTGGGCGTGGGTGAGGGCGGCCCGCAGCGCGGCTCGGATGTCGCTGACCGTGCGCGTGGACGGGACGGCCCGGCAGCAGCGGCCGACAGCGCAGCAGCGCCGCTTGTGCTTCGGCCGGGTGGCGTCCTTGCCTTGGGCGCAGCACTGGCAGGTCCGGGCCACCGGCAGGTCAACGCCAAGTGACTAGGGCTTACTCGGTGGCGGGGGAGTGAGCCAGGCGAGGGGTTGTCCGCTGAGGGCGGCGTCGGCGAGGCGGTGGGCACTCGCGGTCTTGAGTGCCGCTCGTGAGCTGTCGATCCAGCGCTGGACGTTGTCGACGCCCTGGTGGCGGTACTCGACGGCTTGGACGAGGCATTCGAGCTTGTCGGCGTCGCGGGCGACGGTGGCTTCGAGGGTTTCGCCAGCTTCGTATTCGGCGACGGCGGCGGTGATGACGTCGGCGACGGCCGGTGGGCAGGCGGCGACCTGGTCGGCGGTGACAGCGGTGTTGGGTACGGCGGTGAGGTAGCGCTTGGCGATGTGCGGGATGTCGGTGATTCGGGTTTCCTGGGTGTCGTGCAGTACGCAGAGCATCGACACCCGGGCCGGGTCGGCTCCTTCCATGGCGGCGAGCATCATCCCGATGAGCGCGGTCCGGAAGGAGTGTTCGGCGATGGACTCGGGGTGCTTGACGCCGGCGAACCACCAGCCGGTGCGGGCGGCGCGTTTGAGGACGCCGGCTTCGAAGATGAAGCTCATTGCTCCGGCGGCGTCGTGGTCGTCGCTCATCTGCCCGTCCCTGTGCCGGTGAGTCCGTCCGCCCGCAGGCTGTAGACGATAGAGGTTAGTTCCTGCCGGGACTGCGCGGAGATCCGGTCACTGTCCAGGAGCGGGACACTGCGGTCGAGGAGTGCCCGAGTCGCGGCGGGGTTGTCGACGGTGAGACCGCGTCGTGCGGCCAGTAGAGCCCAGACGTTGTGGATGTTGAGGTCGACGAAGAGGTGCCCTGGATCGAGGCGCTGGACCAGGTGCCGAAGAAGGATCGATCCGTGCCAGTCAGCGAGCGTTCCGGGCATGAAGGAGTCGTCGCGGTGGCGGTACGGGATCTCGCCCACCCAGTAGGCCGAGTAGTTGAGGGCCGCTCGCTCGCAGGCGTCATCCGGGTGTGCGCGGGTGATGAAGTCTCGCAAAGGTTCCGGGTCGCCCTGGTTGGCGAGGGACGTGACGACGGAGCGAGCGTCCGGCCACAGCGGTGACCAGGTGCGGAAGGTGGTCACCCGGCGGGCGTGGGTGGTGCTCTGGGCGAGCCATCCTGCCGCCGCCCTGGTGGGGTCCATGCCGGCGAGGAAACAGGCTTGCCGGTGCAGCAGCACGTTCGGATCCCGTCCGGCGGCTGCGCGTTCGGCGAGCACGTGAAGGTGAGCGAAGAACGTGCGTTGCTCGTCAACGGCCAGGGTCGGCCGGAAGCGACCGGACCCCGCCGGGGGTGGGCGACGGGTAGCCCTCTGGCGAAGGTCGGTGCCTGCCCGAGGACGGCCCAGAGGATCAGATCGGTCAGACGGTGGGTGAGTACGGACGAGCCCAGCGGTTGTTCGGCGATGTCGCAGCGGTCCACCTGTTCGTCGAGGACTGCGGCGAGGATGAAGTCTGCCTCGGCGGCATCGTCCAGCGCGGCGAGCAGGACTGCGTTCGCGCCGAGCCGTCTGAGCCGGTGCCGGACGGCGATCACTTGCCCGAGCGGCACCGCGGTGAATGGCCGGCGCCCGGATTCCCAGCTCTGCACGGTTGCGCGGTCGACGCCCAGGTCGACCGCGAGCTGCTCCTGCGTCAGCGGGATGGACTCCCGGATCAGCTTCAACAGGTAGCCGGTCACCTCGCCGCGCTGTAGTGCTGATCGTCCGCGACCTGCCATTCGTCATCCCTACGTTGACCGGTGGTCGATGTTCCCGCCCGTGAAACCGACGCTGCGGAAGGGCATTTGGCCTGCTCACTCGTACTGCGGGTGAGTCCAACCGCCGTCGTCGTGATCGTAGCGTCGCAGTTACCGAGCGTCCCAGAGCTGGTCCCGTGGTTCGGGGTCGGTCGTGGAGCGCTGCCCGGCGGAGGGAGGCAGTGATGCGGGGCAGGACGCCACCGTGGCGACGAGTGTCCTACGACCAGTACCTGATCGCCGTCGCGATGACCCTGGCGCGGCGACACCGCCCGGCATGGTCGTGGCGGAAGTGGACCTGGATCTGCCGCTGCGGGGCCGACCTGCCCTGCCGTAGCCGACACCGCATCCCGATCAACCGGAAGCACTGGCCCGCCGAGGAGGAGCAATGAGCAACGAGGCGGAGCAGCGGATCCTGGTCGTACATCTGCCGGGGACGGATGGCCTGTGTACCGGTTGCCGGGTGTGGTGGTCGAGGCTGACGCCGTACCCGTGCTGGCAGGTGGAGTGGGCGACCAGCCGGCAGGCGCGGTCCCTGACGGCGGCGCTGCTCGGAGGCCTGCATGACGACGCACGGCCCGGTGCTGCCGATCTGGAGCTGTGGCGGCTGCGACGCGCCCTGGCCCTGCCGCACCCGGCAGCGGGAGCTGCGCGCGGAGTTCGACGGCGCTCCGATATCCCTGGCTCTCTACCTGGGTGCCCAATTGGTGCGCGCCTCCGAGGACCTGACCTGGGTGCCGGCGGGGGTGCTGCACCATCGTTTCCTCGGCTGGATGCGGTGAGCATTCTGCGGCTTGGCGACGAGAAGTTCCACTACAGCGACGGCTCCCACAAGTGGATCCCGCCGGACCCCGACTACGACCAGGATGCCTGGGACGAGCAGGTCCGCCAGCACAAGCAGGGCCACCTCCGGAACGAGCAGCCGAAGGTGCGCATTCAGCGCCTCGTCTGATGCCAGCAGTACAGCGGTGAAGTACAGCAGCGGGTGCCAGCCGAACCGGACCGAGGCGAGCGCCACCAGGCCGGTTGACCTCGCATCGAGCCCGACCCGACCCGCTCGCCGACAGTTCACACCGAAGAGGTCACTGGTTCGATCCCAGTATCGCCCACGCAGGTCAAAGGCCACTTTCCGGGCTTCGGGGGTGGCCTTTTTTGCTGCCCGTACAGCAGCCCGGTCGCACTCATTGGCACGGTGGCGCGCACTCGCATCCAAGGGCGAGCTACCCTTCAGCGCTGTCTTGAGCGCCACGACATGACCCTGCGGTCCACCGTCGTGACACTCATCAATCAAGCCGGAGAGGCCATCACGATGAGCAAACCCATCGATTACGACGCACCGCGCCGACCCGCCGTTGAGGTTGAAGAGGACAGCTTGGAGGAACTCAAGGCGCGCGGCGCGGCGGCGCAGTCAGCGACAGTCGACCTCGATGAGGCTGAGGCTGCCGAGAACTTCGAGTTGCCCGGCGCGGACCTGTCCGGCGAGGAACTGACCGTGGCGGTCGTGCCGGTGCAGCCGGACGAGTTTCGATGCGCGCGCTGTTTCCTGGTGCACCACCGCAGTCAGCTCGCCGCGCAGCCCGACGGCCGGGAGGTCTGCCAGGAGTGCTCCTGACGTGCACTGTCAGGGCGCCAGTTCCCGCCACTCCGGGCGACCACCCAGCCATGCGTCGGCGAGGATCTGCGCCGACGCCCGACTCGGACAGGGGTGTAGCTTCGACCGGCCTGCGATGCCGCCGGTCTGCGCCTCTACTTCCCATCGCTGGCCGTCGGTGCGGATGTAGACGTCGCGACGCCCCCGCAGACTCCGGTCCCCGTTCCACCAGTGACGCTCGATTCTCACCCGCTGACCGTATAGCACTGCCTGCGGAAAGACGACCGATGGCGATCTTGGGCAGAGGGCCGGCGTGATGGGGAAAATCACGGATCGTGGGACGAGAGTCAGCGGCCGCTGACCGGGCCAACGCAGAACGCATCCGCACGGAGCGCCTCGTCCGCCGAACCGGGGCCGCAGTGGCAGTCAGGACCGACAGGTCCTGAAGGAGCCGGACCAGCCTCAGCAACGCGAACGAGGTTCCGGTGCTCTGGCACGACCTGCAACACCTGGCCGGGATCGTCCGGCTGCTGGCCTACCTCGACCTGCCTGCCTCGATCGCCGAGGTGCATCATCCGTCGAGAGAGTCACCGAGCCGCTTCCGGACACGCTCGGGCATTTCGTCGATCCGAATCTGCAAACCGCCAGAGGTAGATCTGCGTACCGGACCCGTTCGTCGTAACCATTGGCGGGCAGTCTGAGCGTCAGGCCGTCACGATGAACACCGAATGGGCTTCCCCCCTGAGATGTGGACACCCTGAGACTGGACGTTGGTCCAGAGGAAGGGGTGTCCCCGTTGGGGCGTCCATCGAAGTACACGGAAGCCGGTACCGGGTTGCCTGCCCGCCACGCCTGCGGAACGCTCTCCGCATGATCAATACCCGTGTGCTCGGCGAGGGCGATTGGAAGATGTGGCGGGAACTGCGGCTCGCTGCGCTGGCGGAGGCCGGGTACGCCTTCGGCGCCCAGTTGGCGGACTGGCAGGGTGACGGCGACCGGGAAGAACGCTGGCGTGGGCGACTGGCCATCCCCGGCTCGTACAACATCTTGGCCATGCTCGACGGGCAAGCCGTCGGGATGGCCAGCGGGGTGCCCACCGACCACGACGGGGTCGTGGAGCTGATCTCGATGTACGTGGCACCCGCGGGACGCGGCCAGGGCGTGGGCGACCACCTCGTGCGGGCGGTCGAGCAGTGGGCCCGGCTGGTGGGCGCGCGGACGCTGCGGCTGGCCGTTGTGGAGGGCAACACGAACGCCTGGGCCCTCTACGAGCGGAACGGCTTCCGTGACACGGGTGAACCCGGCGACCTCATGCCCGACGGCGTGCGCCGGGAGCACATCATGGCCAAGAGCCTCGTCGGTTAGCGGTCGGCCATCGGTCGAGGGGCTCCGACCGGAGGTCGCACAGCCGGTAGCCAGCGGACGGGACATCGTGTAACCCGTCAAGCGGAGCTACCGCGTAGGGATATCTGCCCACAAGATCGCTCGCTTGCGGAGGCCGGAAGCGCGCCGCCAGCCAGCTCTGCACCGCTGAGGCTGGCGGCCATGGTGGGGAGGGCTGTACCGGCGCTTCGGACAGAGCAGCAAGAAGGCAGGTGCTTCCGGCTGGTGCCAACTGGTTGCGAGCGTGCCGCCGCTGCCACGGGCCGCCCCAGTTCCAACGATCCTCTTGCGGCCCGTGATAGCGGACGTAGCTCAGCACGTCGTCATCGTGGTGCCCGCCTGGCCTGCCTGTCGCGCTGGACTGCGGGACGTCTCCGGCCGGGCAACCCAGCCGGCCCGACACCAGCCGGGCCCAGGGTGCGCGGTCAGTCCGCCTTCTGCAGCTCCTCGGCGAACATCACGAGAATGCCGCCGGGACCGCGGAGATAGGTGAGTTTGTAGACGTCCTCGTACGTGGCGACACCGCGGAGCGGGTGACAGCCGTGCCTGGCGGCGACCTTGAGGGCGGCGTCGATGTCGTCCACGGCAAAGCAGACGCGGTGCATGCCGATGGTGTTCGGTTGGACGGGCTCGGCCTCGATCGCGTCCGGGTGCACGTACTGGAACATCTCAATGCGACCGTTGCCGTCGGGCGTCTGGAGCACGGCGATGTCGGCGGTGTTGCCGTCCAGACCCACGGCGGTGTCAGCCCACTCGCCGCTGATCCGGGCGCGTCCGAGCACCGTCAGGCCGAGATCGGTGAAGAAGGCGATGGCGGCTTCCAGGTCGCGGACGGCGATGCCGACGTTGTCGAGTCTGATGGACATGAATGCTCTCCTATGTCAAGGCACGGCCGGCACGAGGTTCCCGCCGTGAACGAACGGTGGGGTTCCGACGGTGTTGAAGACGGTACGGGTGCGGTTGTCAGTCCGTCGCCGACGACCCCGGGGGACCGGTCAGGACGGTGGGAACGAACTCCAAGAGCTGAAGCCTGCCGTCGAAGGTGCGCGAGTCGACCATCCGCAGCGCCACGTCCGGCCATCCGTCGTAGATCCGGTCCCTGCCGGTCACGCCGTTGACGACGGGGAACACCACCATGTCAGTGCCTTCCGTGTCGTGCCGGCGGGTTCCTCAACAGGATCGACCTGTCAACGCCGCGCGACTCATCGCGCCACGCCATCCAGGGCACCTCACGCCGGTCATGCGGGCCCCACCGGCCCGGGCGACCGTCGTGCTGTTAGCCCGTGTCATAAGGCTCGGAGGCAGGCCTGCTGCCGCGGGGTGGCTCGAATGTCGGTGTGCGGTTCTATGCTCCCGCCCGTGTTGATGGCTATCGCGCAGCCGACTGAGCGGTTCGGCGGCCTGGTCTGGCCGACTGAGTTCGTTCGGCTGGTCGCGCTGGTGGGCGGATGATGTCGGCACCGTTGTCCAGGCATCGGGAGCAGGCACGTGACCTCATCCAGGGCGTGCGCTTCGACGACAACGAGGCGGTAGGCCGCCTGCGTCGGCACGTCCTGCCGACGCTTGACGACGAACGAGCTCTGTCGCTCTATGTTGTCCTGGTCGATCGGGCATCGGCGTGCCGGGCCTGGAGCTGGGGCGGCGCCCGGCTCTTTGTGGATCTGAACCGGCGTCTGCTGCCCTGGACGGCCGGCGACGTCCAACTCCTCTTCGCGTTGACCATTGACGCGGCGTACCCGACCGACATCACTGTGCTCAAGGCTGCGGCTGCCGCGGCCGAGCAGCTCGACCCTGCCGAACGGACGGATTGCGTGGACAGCTTCCAGCAGGCATTGCGGCAAGTGGACGCGGGCTGGTACGACTCAGGTGATCGGGCTCGTCTGCGGCTGCGGCTGAGGGCCCTGATCGAGTCCGTTTCCCCGTCTACTCCTGGCAAGGTCCAGACCGGTGTCATCCACGTCGAGGACGGCTGGAGCCGGGTGGCCGTCGAGCGGCTGTCGGCGGTGACCGCGGACGTGGACGTCGTCTCCAACCTGCTGGCACATACGGGGACGATTCCCGCGGGTCCGCGGCCGAGCAAGACATGGCTCAAGCGGACCGGCGAACTGCTGGCCGACCGGCCTCGCGTGGTCGCCCTGGTACGTGAGCTGCTCGAACTGGCGCACACCTGCGAGCCCGCCGAAGTGGAGTCGTGGGGGTTCCAGTTCCCGCAGCGGATCGGTCCGAACAATGCGGACCTCGCCCGGGGGCTGCTGTGGGCTGCGGCCGCCAGCGGTGAGCCATGGCTGACGCCGCTGGTGCTGGCCCTACACGCCTCCGGACCCGAACCCAAGGTGCTCAACACCTGCATCGCGGTACTCGGCCGGCGCGGCGACGCCGCAGCAATCGCCGGGCTGGTCCAGTTGCAGCGCACGACCCGCGACCGGGGAGAGCTCACCCAGATCGCGACCGCCCTCGACGAGGCGGCCGCCGCCGCCGGTATCAGCCGCTCGGAGCTGACCGAACAGACCATCTCCGACGCCGGTCTCGACCGGCAGGGAAAGCGCCGGATCGTCCACGGTGATGTGACCGCCGTCCTCGCTATCGACGAACCCGCGAAGGTGACTCTGGTCTGGGAGCACGATGGTCGAAGGAGCGTCCGACCTCCCGCTCACGTCGACCCGGATCTGGTTCGCGCGCTCAAGCGCGACACCGCCGAGTTGAGAAAGCTGATCGCCAGTGAGCGTGACCGGCTTGAGGACCTGCTCGTCGAGGACCGCGAGTGGCCGTTGGACACGTGGCGGCAGCGCTACGCCCATCATCCGGTGACCGGCAGCCTCGCCAACCGGCTCCTGTGGCTCGTCACCGATGCCGGCCGGAGCGTGGCGGCGCTTCCCGCCGCGGACGGCCGGTTCACGCTCGCCAACGGCGACGTGATTGACCCGAGCGACCACGCACGGGTCAGGGTCTGGCACCCCGCCACCGCCGACCCCGACGAGGTCCGTGCCTGGCGCGCCCACATCCTGGCCCGGGAGCTGACCCAGCCGTTCAAGCAGGCATTCCGTGAGGTCTACCTGCTGACCCCCGCCGAGGAGGAGACCCGCATCTACTCCAACCGATTCGCGGCGCACGTGCTGCGTTATCAGCAGACGTACGCGCTGATGAAACAGCGCCGCTGGGCCACCAACTACCTCGGGGGCTGGGACGGCGGCTACGACGGCGAAGCGAAACGGGACTTCCCGTCCCACGGGCTGCGTGCCGTGTTCTTCCACCAGCCGGCCGGCGACGAGGACGGCCACACGGTCCAGTACTGCACCACGGACCAGGTGCGGTTCCAGCGACTCCGCGGGCGGGACCGGGAACCGGTTCCACTGGCCGACGTCCCGCCGGTGGTCTTTTCCGAGGCCATGCGCGACGTCGACCTGTTCATCGGGGTTGCCTCGATCGCGACCGACCCGACCTGGTTCGACCGCGGCGCGGACCGCCACTTCGCCTACTGGCAGAGCGTCGCCTTCGGTGACCTCAGCGCCAACGGACAGATCCGCCGGCACGTCATCGAACACCTGCTACCCAAGCTGAAAATCAGGGACCGGGCGAGGCTCGATGGCAACTACCTGGTGGTCAACGGCCAGAAGCGCACCTATCGAATCCATGTGGGCAGCGGCAACATCCTGATGTCGCCGAACGACCAGTACCTCTGCATCGTTCCAGCGCGAGCGACGAAACCGACCGGAGTCCGCTTCTTGCCGTTCGAGGGCGACGACATGTTGGCCGTTGTGCTGTCCAAAGCACTCCTGCTGGCCGACGACCACCGCATCACCGACCCGTCGATCGTGCATCAGATCCGCTGAGCGCGGATCGGCACGCTTCCGAACCGCCTCAGCCTCGCCCTTGGCATAGGCGTAGGCGCACTCGGCGCACCGGGCGGACAGCTTCAGAAGCTTCGTCATCGGGCTGCCATGCTCGGATGGTTGGCACGGCATGACATGACCGTTCATCTCCGTCACCAGCGCCGGCCACTGGGGCCGACAGCGGCAGGTAGATTTCTTGGTCCTGAACAGCTTGATCACGTACGCTCCCGCACTCTGACGTCGAGGCGAGGAGCCTAGCGGGCGGTTGGACCATCGGACTCCGCCCCGAACCCCGGCCACCCCAGGCCATCCATGGGTCAGTATCGGGGCACGTAGCCGTTACATGCGGGCCGGGCCGCGCCCGGGCCATGCGGTGGTCAGCTCATCGCTACCCTGCCGGGATGGATGTCGACGAGCGCCTGCGGCGGACCCGTGGCTGGCTGTGGGTCGTGGTGGTGGGGCTGTTCCTGAGCGGGGTGACCGCGTTCCCGCTCGAGATCGAGGTGCGCTGGCTGCTGCGGGCGGTCGAGCCGCTCGCCGATGAGGTGCCGGCGTTGGTCGGCTGGGTCGAACGAGTCCACGTGGGGCTGGTGGAGACCGGAGACCGGTACCCGTTCATGCGGTACGGGACGGACTGGCTCGCGTTCGCTCATCTGGTGCTCGCGGTGGCGTTCTGGGGGCCGCTGCGCGACCCGGTGCGCAACGTGTGGGTGGTCCAGGTCGGCATGATCGCCTGCGCCGGGATCGTGCCGCTGGCGCTGATCTGTGGACCGGTCCGGGAGATCCCATGGTTCTGGACGGTGGTGGACCTGTCCTTCGCTGTCGGGGCGTTCCCACCGCTGTGGTTCGCCTACCGGCACATCCGGGCGGTCGAGGCGCAGCAGGCCTGGCAAATGGATGTGGCCGGCTCGTCGACGTCCGAGGCCTTCGGGTCGGCAGGTGCGTAGCGGCCGACGGCCGCCGGCGACACACGCACCGAAGCCCCTCCGCAACCTCGGACGCGCACTCACCCGTACGGTCCGTGCTCCAGACGCCCGGCGGCCGCGGTCGCATCGAGATGGTCCAGTACGTGCACCCGGACGCGATCGAGGCCGAGCCCGGTCCAACCGAACCGCACCCGTCGCCCGCCGGCCTGCTCATCGAACGGGCGCCAGCTTGACCTCAAGCAAGGTTCATGTTCGAAGATCGAGCCATGGTCGACGTCGAGAAGTCAGCACCCAGGATCGCAGTCATTGGCACAGGGGCCATCGGTGGTGCGGTGGTACATCGACTGCTAGGAGATGGGCGCCACGTCACGGTGTGGAACCGTACCGAGGGCCGGGCAAGGGACCTGGTGGTCGCGGGGGCGCTGCCAGCGCAATCCGTCCGGGAGGCGGTGTCATCAAGCACCCTGGTCTTCCTGACCCTCAAGGACTACGCGGCGGTTGAACAGTGCCTTGGCCAGCTCGACATGGACCTGTCGGGGCAGACCATCGTCGGGATGTACACGGGTAGCGCCAGCGAAGCCCGGCAGGCTGCCCAGCGGGTCGCTGGCCTGGGCGCGCAATACATCGACGCGGGGATCCAAGCCTCGCCCGAGGTGATCGGCACCGATGCCGCAACCATCCTGTACAGCGGATCCCCCGAAGCATTCGAGCAACACAGGGCGACCCTCGAGCTGCTGAGCAAGCCACGCTTCGTCGGTGAAGCGCCGGAAGCGGCCGCGGTCTGGGACCTCGCCCTCTTCGGAGTGTGGTACGACGCCCAGCTCGGCCTGCTACGAGCCCTTGAAACGGCACACGCGGCTGGTATCAATGTGCTGGAGTTTTCTCGCACGGCGAGTACGCAGCTCGGCCACGTCGTTGCGGCGGTTCCCGCCACCGTCTCGGAGATGCAACAGGGCATCTACCCTGCGGGCCCCGCAGACCTCACTGAACATCTGACAGTCGTCCGCCACCTCATCGAACTGCGGGCGGGCCGACGGCTCAGCGATGGGGGACTACCAGAGGTGGCAGCGAAAATCGAAGCGCTCATCGCCGACGGCCGCGGAGGCGAGGGCTTGACCGCGACGGCCGGGTAGCGTTCGGCCCACCGACACCCGCTGCTCCCATATAGGCGCACCTGACCGGCCGTGGGCAGTCACCTGGCCGACGAGCGGACGCTCTGAATCGGAGCCGGGTGAGGTGACACGTACCATCGTGGTGTGCGATCTGCCGAGCCGGTCCGCGTCGGTTCGCCTGCTTGGGATATCGCGGTCCCATCACGACCGGGCCGACTGGCAGGGGCCACTATGGCGGGGTTCAGCGATCGGGCTGACACCCTTGTCGAGGTTGAGGTTGTGCCGCACCCCGCGCTCATGGTGATCTTCGACCTCGGCGACCAACCGCTTGTCGTCGACGACGGCAGTGGACAGCAACAGCGAGGCTGCGTCACCGCCGGACTCGCGCCTCCCCATGGGGCTCGAGGACGAGGCCAGGCCGGAAGCTTCGCGTGCCTTCAGGTGCGGCTGTCACCCGTGATCGCGCACGCGGTCCTGGGCGCCGCGCCGGAGCTGAGCGGGGCCGTGACAGCCCTCGACGACCTCTGGGGGCGCGACGCGGCGCGAATCCAGGAGCGGCTGCGCGCCGCCCGATCCTGGAACGACCGGTTCGCGATCGCCGAGGTGGCGCTGGCCCGACGTCACGACGCGGGCCGCGCGGTCGATGCGGAAGTCGCCTACTGCTGGAGGCGGATGGTGACCGGCCGGGGGCAGGTGCGGGTCGAGCGGCTGGCAGCCGAGGTCGGATGGAGCCGCAAACGGCTGTGGGCCCGGTTCCGGTCCCAGATCGGTCTCACCCCCAAGCGCGCCGCCCAACTCATCCGGTTCGATCATGCGGCCCATCGCCTCGCCGCGGGTCACAGCGCGGCAGCGGTGGCGGCAGACAGCGGTTACGCCGACCAGTCCCACCTGCACCGCGACGTCATGACCTTCACCGGGACGACGCCCGCGACCGTGGCAAGCGCGCCGTTCCTCGCCGTCGACGATGTCGCTTGGCCTGCCCGCCCCAGACGCCAGACCGGGTGAAGTCCGTGCCTGACATTCGTCCAATCCACCGGCACGCACCGACTGTGACAGTGAGTTCATAGCGTCTGCATCCCGGAGGACACCATGAGAGGCAAGGCTCCACTGGGCACCCGGATCCTCAAGGACACCCAGGACTGGGAGGCTATGACCAACGATCAGGTGATCGCCGCGCGCGAGAAGACCAACCGCGCGGCATCGTCTCGTGCCGCGCGAATCATCACCGGCCTGCCGGACCGCCGCGCGCGCATCGAGGAAACCTCGATCGAACTTCCAGGCCGCCGCCTGATGCTGCGGGTACACCGCCCGAAGGACGCCCGCCGGAGCCTGCCGCTGATCGTCTCATTCCACGGCGGAGGTTTCTTCGCGGGCACCGCAGCTCAGAACGACTGGCTCAACAGCCACCTCGCGGCCCAGTGCCCGGCGGTGGTCGTCTCGGTGGAGTATCGCCTCGCCCCGGAGCACCCGCTGCCCCAGCCGATCGACGACGGCTACGACACCGTCGTCCGGCTCGTCGACGACGCCACCCGTTGGGGCATCGATCCCGCAGCCGTCGCGGTCATGGGCGAGAGCGCGGGTGGCACGATCGCCGCACTAATCGCCTTGCGTGCCCGCAAGGACGGCCCGCCGCTGCGTGCACAGGCGCTGATCTACCCGGGCACGGACTGGACCGAGAGCATGACCGAGTACTCCTCGATCACGGAGAATGCCGACAACCCCACCCTGTCGGTGTCCCGGCTGCGCGCAACCCGCAAGTTGAGCGTGCCACCCACCCTCGACCCGCGCAGTGTGTCACCCGTCAAGTTCGACAACCTCGCCGGACTGCCACCGACACTGGTCATCACAGCCGCGCTGGATCCGCTGGCCGACCAGGGACGCCGCTACGCCGACCGGCTTCGTGAGGACGGCACCGACGTTCGCCTGACCTGCTACCCGAGGGCCACCCACACATTTCTGAGCACTCCAGGCCTGGTACCGGCCGCCCGGCCGGCGCGCCGCGAGATAGTCGCCTTCCTGCGCAGCCATGTTCATCGGGCTACGCGAAGCTGACCGACGAGCAGGACAGCATCCGCTCATGCCGCTGGCCTCGTGACCCATCAACGTCGCTCGAAGCGAAGCTGAGAGCGTAGTGCTCCATGATGATCGACGGGCGGCACTCGGTGGCGCTGTGAACAATGTAACCGACACTGGGCTAGACGCCGGTGAATCTTGTTAGGATTCCACAATTTCTTCATGCCGCCACCATTGAAGAAGGGATCCGTCCAATGAATATCGTGGACACCGTGCGCTATCCACTGGCCGACCCGCGAAGCGACGCATGGGAACGCGTCGTTTCGCAAACCCGCGCCGAACTGCGCGAACTCGGATGCAGCGTGCTACCGGAGTTCATTGTGCCGAGCAGTTGGGAGGCGCTGCGGCGGGAAGGCGCCGGGGTCGCCCCGCTGGCGTACTACGACGTTGAGGAGACCAACGTCTACAACATCGCGTTCGACGACGACCTGCCGGCGGAGCACCCGGGCCACATCGTCATGCGGCGCGGCAACGCGTTCGTCCCGCGCGACCGGATCCCCACCGACAGTGTCATCCACCGGCTCTACACCGACCCGTCGTTCGTGCGCTTCGTCGCCGCCTGCTTCGAACTCCCGGAGCTGCACGAACTCGCCGACCCGCTCTCCGGACTGGTGCTCAACGTCGTGCAGCCCGGCATGGAGCACCCGTGGCACTTCGACACCAACGAGTTCACCGTCAGCATGCTGACCCAGGAGCCGGAGGAGGGCGGCGTCTTCGAGTACTGCCCGAACATCCGTTCGGCGGGCGCGGAGAACTTCGACGCCGTCCGTTCGGTGCTCACCGGCGCCGACCGCTCGCCGGTGCGGGCCCTGACCCTGCGCCCCGGTGACCTCCAGCTGTTCAAGGGCCGGTACGCGCTGCACCGGGTGAGCGCGGTGCGCGGCGCCACCGCCCGGCACTCAGCGATCTTCGCCTACTCCCAGCGCCCCGGCGTGATGGGCAGCGTCGCCCGTACGCGGCAGCTGTTCGGCCGGGTCCTGCCGGCGCACCGCGACGCCGAGCGCAATGCCGTGCGAGTCGACCAGTTGCTGGACTAGTAATCGCGAGGAGCCGCCCCCGTGCGTTTCGACCGGACCGGAAAAGTTTCCCTCGACGGCATCTACACGCAACCCGATCCCCGCGCCTATTTCACCACCCTGCGTGAGCTCGACTATTACATTCCCCAACTCGCCAAGCCCTATTTCCAGCGCATCATCGGGCAGTACCGCCAATCGCGGCAGGTGGCCGTCCCGACCGTCGTCGACGTCGGCTGCTCCTACGGCGTCAACGCGGCCCTGCTGCGCTGCGACGCCACCATGGACGACCTGTACGACCGCTACGCCGGCGCCGAGTGCACCCGGCAGGCGCTGCTGGAACGCGATCGTGAACTGGTCCGGGCGCACCGGTCCCCGGCCCGGTTCGTCGGGCTGGACGTGTCCCGACCGGCGCTGAGGTACGCGTCGGCGGCCGGGTTCCTCGACGACGCCGTGCAGGCCGACCTGGAGGCGCGCGAACCCACGGCACGGCAGCGCGCCCTGTTCGCCGGTGCCGACATCGTGATCTCCACCGGATGCCTCGGATACGTCACCGGCAGGACGCTCATGCGCGTGGTCGACTCCCACCAGGACCGGCTGCCGTGGATGGCGCATTTCGCGCTGCGGATGTTCCCGTTCGAACCGATCGCCGACAGCCTCGCGGCCCTCGGTTACGACACGGTGCGGGTGGACCGGACGTTCCGGCAACGCCGTTTCGCATCCGACCGGGAACAGCGGCAGGTGCTGGCGACGATGTCCGCCGCCGGCGTCGATTCGGAGGGCCTGGAGAACGACGGCTGGTTGTACGCTCAGCTCTACGTTTCCCGGCCCGTCGGCAGTCCCGACCCGTTGACCTTCGACGATGACCAGTCACTGATCCAGAAGGCCGCCCGATGAGCAGCGAATCCCAGGAGACCGAGTGAGCACTTTCAAAAACGAGGACACGCTGCCGCGGGTGCCGTTGCCCGCACTGGAGGACACCTGCGCCCGGTTCCTCGAATGGTCTGCGCCGCTGCTGACGGAGGAAGAGTTCGCCGACACCGAGGCCGCCGTGCGGGAGTTCGGGCGGGCCGACGGTCCGGGGCCGAAGCTGCACGCCGACCTGGTGCGGTACAACGCGGACCCGGCCACGCACAGCTGGTTGGACGCGTTCTGGCCGGCACGCTATCTCGGTCGTCGGGACCGGATCGCGTTGAACGCCAACTTCATCTTCCTGTTCCGCGACACGCCGTTGCGCGGGTTCGCCGAGCCGCAGGTGGAGCGCGCGGCGAGGCTCATCGCCGCCGCCGTGAACTACAAGACCCAGCTCGACGACGAGCGCATCCCGCCGATCGTGACGCGCGGGCAGCCGTTGTCGATGGAGCAGAACAAGTTCCTGTTCTCGACCACCCGCATCCCCGGGCCGGTGCAGGACACCGTCCGAGCGCCGTACAGCGAGGAGATGCCGGGCCCGTCGACGGTGCGGCACATCGTGGTGTTCCAGCGCGGCAACCCGTACCGGATGGACGTGATCGGTCCGGACGGGCGCCCGTACTCCCTCGACGACCTGGTGGCCGGCCTGCGTGAGGTGCGGAAGGTCGGTGCCGCGCGGGCCGCGACGGCCACCGCGGCCGGCCATCTCACCACCATGGCCCGGGCCGAGTGGGCGGCGGCCAGGGACCGGCTGGCGGCACTGGATCCCAATAACGCCGCGGCGCTGGACACCATCGAGACGGCGCTGTTCTGCGTGTGCCTGGAGGACCTGACGCCGGCCGACGACCTGGCGGCCTGCGACCAGTTGCTGCACGGCGACAGCGGCAACCGGTGGTTCGACAAGGCGGTGTCGCTCATCGTCTTCGCCGACGGCACGGCCGGCATCAACGTCGAGCACTGCGGGCTGGACGGCACCACCATCCTCAGCTTCGTCGACACGATGCTCACCGCGTCGCCCGAGGAGCACGCCGCGCAGTCGGGTGCGGCGGCGCAGGGGGTGCCGGCGATCGAGCCGGTCACGTTCGTGCTCGACGACGCGCTGCGGGCCGACATCGCCGCCGCGGCACGCTCGTTCGCCCAGTACGGCGCGGACACCGCCACCGTGACCCTGTCCTTCGACGAGTTCGGGGTGGACGAGGTCAAGCGGCTGCGGATGTCGCCGGACGCGTTCGTGCAGATGGCATACCAGCTCGCGCACAAGCGGGCCAAGGGCTTCGTCGGCGCCACGTACGAGTCCATCGCCACCCGCCAGTACCTGCGGGGGCGGACCGAGGCGATGCGCGTCGTCACGCCCGAGGTGCTGCGGTTCGCAGCCACGATGGACGACCCCGCCGCGTCACCCGACGAGCGGCGGGCGGCGTTGCGGGCCGCGGCCGACAAGCATGTCGAACGGGCGAAGCAGTGCCAGGCCGGTGCGGCACCGGAGCAGCACCTGTGGGAGCTGCAGCTGATCCAGAAGCGGCGTGGCGCGGCGCTCGGCGTGCCCGAGTCGCCCCGGCTGTACGAGACGCCGGGGTGGCTCACGATGCGCGACGACTACCTGAGCACCAGCTCGGCGCCGTCGAGCAGCATCCGCTACTTCGGGTTCGGGGCCACCAGCAGTCGCTGCATCGGGATCGCGTACGTGCTGCTGCCGGACCGATTCAACCTGTACCTCAGCACCCCGCGCCCGGTCGCCGACATGATGTACACCTTTGCCGACCGGCTCCGCGAAGCGTTGCGTGAGCTGCGCGACCTGCTCGACGAGCGGTAGCCCGGGTCACGCGTCCGCCGCAGGCCGCGGTGTCCTTGTACCGGATCCCGCCCGTCGCCCGGCGTGCCGGCAGCCCGTCGAGTCGGGTTAGCCTGCCGTCATGGCGAGCGCCGAACTGGATGAGTTGATCGTCGCGGACGCCGAGGCGCTGCGCGCGTGGTTGTCGGCCAACCACGCCACATCGCCCGGCGTCTGGCTCGCTCTGACCAGGAAAGGCGGCACCGCCACCACCCTGACCTGGCAGCAGGCGGTCGACGAGGCACTGTGCTTCGGCTGGATCGACGGGCAGGCCCGCAAACGGGATCAGGAGACCTCCTGGATCCGGTTCACCCCGCGCAGGCCCCGCAGTTCCTGGTCACAACGCAATGTCGCCCACGTGGCCCGGCTCGAGGCGCAGGGGCGAATGATGCCCCCGGGCCGCGCCGCGGTGGAAGCCGCGAAGGCGGACGGGCGGTGGGCGAGCGCCTACGCCCCGCCGTCGGAAGCCGAGGTGCCGGCCGACCTCCTCGCCGCCATCGCCGCCGAGCCCGCCGCCCAGGCCATGTTCGACGTACTCACCAGGACCAACCGGTTCGCCCTCATTTACCGCCTCAATGCCGTCAAACGGGCGCAGACCCGCGAGCGGAAGATCGGCGAGTTCGTCGCCATGCTGGCCCGTCACGAGACGATCTACCCGCAGAAGGCCAAGCCGCCGACCTCGCCGTAATCAACATTCCGGCTCGGGCAAGCCGGACCGGACGATCGGCTCGCGCATCATGCGGCGTGGGCAGTGCCCTCACCATCGTCCGGTCTGTTCGGTCGCGCGCACCGAGGCGGCGAGGAGAGCGGCGTCGCCGGTGATGGCGTACGCGTCGAGCGCGGCGTCGGCGAACTTGATGGCGTGCGGGCCGGCCGAGTCCACCGCGAGCCGCATGACCTCGACGGGATCCAGGTCGGGTACCGCCGGCGGGGCGGAACGTCCGGTCGCCGGGGCGTACGCGGCGGTGACGGCCGCCGTGGCGGCCCAAGCGGCGGCGAGGCTGGCCGCCCAGAGCGCCCCGGGCAAGGCGGGTAGCGTGCGCAGGACCGCGTTCGGTGCGGTGGCGGCGTGCACCAGCATGACCGGACTGGCGTACCCGTGGGTGCCGTGCCGGACGACCGCCGCGTGCACGATGCCCGCCAGGCGGGCCGACACGGCGTCCTCATCGACGGCGGTCTCGCCGCCCGGCGCCGCGCCGGCCACCGCCGCCCAGCGGGGAAATTCGGCGAGTTGGGCGAGGCGGGCCCGGATGCCGTGGCGCTGGTCGGGTACGCGCGGCACCGCGTCGAGCGCGGCCCGTGGATCAGTGGCCAGGTACGGCCCGGCACCGGGCGATGCGAGGGGCTGCCAGCGGGCTGCCCAGTAGGCCAGCCCTTGGCCGAGTTCGGTGACGCGCGGCGCGGTCTCCTGGTCCAGCAGTGCGCGCACCGCGTGGCCGACCCGGATCACGCCGTGGGTGGCGCCGGCGGCGATGCCGGGCAGCAGGCGGGGCCACCATCGGGCGAGCACCTGCCGCCAGGGCTCATCGGCCAGTTCGCGCTCGAAGTAGTCGAGCCAGTCACCGGTACGCACCGGGTCGCCGAGCGGATCCCGCCACTCGTCGACGGCGATGGGCGCGATTCCCCGCGGTCGTTCCTCCAACCGGTCGGCGTACCCGTCCAACCATCGGTGCACGGCCTCACCGTGGCCGTGTCGGGCCAGTGCCTCGACCGCCATGGGCGCGTGGTTGGACAACCACCCGTCCCGTTCCGGACCGGAATGCCGTACCCGCTGGTAAGCCTCGTCGAGTTCGCTCATGCAGGGGACGGTAGGAGTTGAAGTGCGGTTGAGGTCAACCGTGGGGGGTCTCCCAGACCGGTCGCTGGGGTTCGTCGTTGTGCACGATGATGTCGACGTGATCGGTCGGGCGGACCGTAGCGAGGTAGAGCTGTTGGGAGGGGATGTAACGCTCCCGCCAGCGCCGTTCGACCTGGGCCCGAGATGACACCTGGCGCTCTCGGATCACCGCACGATGCACGGTCTCCTCGAACGCGGTCGACACGAAGATACGCAGGTCCCACCGATCAATCAGTTCCGGGCGCATGAGGAAGACGCCGTCGAAGACCAGCACCGCGTCGGACGGGGCAGTCATGACCGGCGGGGACAGCGCGGTATCCGCGGTGCGGTCGTAGACCGCGTACTGGAAGCGTCGATCTCCGCCCGGGCCGAGCGGATCGAGCAGAACTCGGTTCAGCGCGTCGCAGTCGTGGGTGTCGAAGTAGCAGCCTTCGGCCGAGTACTCGCCGCGCGGATAGCGTTGCGCCCGGGGGAAGAGGAAATCGTCGATCGTCGCGCGGATGACGTCGCGGCCCTGTTCCCGCAGAACGACGGCCAACTCGTCGGCGAGCGTGGTTTTGCCTGCGGCGGGCGGTCCGTCGATGGCAACCCGCGTCGGATGGGCGACTGCGACGGACCCGACCGCCTCAGCCAGGCGGCCAATCACGTCGTCCCGGGTGCCTTGATCCATGTCCCCGCCCCGTCCTGGTCTGGCGAAGGCCGCCGTGCGAGCCGACCATATGCGCCAGCGTTTCGCGCCCGCCACTCCCCGAATGAGCGAGATCGACCGGTTGCGATGGGGGCCGTCGTCACGTCGAACGCGGCAGCGGTGCCCACAACCAGCACCGGTGAGACGACCGGGGACCCGGCCTGGCTACAATCGTCCGGAGCTCTGGCCGTGGATGGGGCGTTTCGGCGCCGCGCACCCTCAAGACCTGGTTCGCTCTGTCCCTCATGGACATCCATAGCCAGGCGAAGCATTTCTCGTCGCAGCGCCCGCAGAGCGTGCACCGCAACGACGTTGCCACGCTGGTGGAGCTGGCGACGACCATCCGCGAGTCCGGTGGGCTGCCCGCCCTCGTCACAAGCGAGGAGGGCCGCAGGGAGGCCGGCCGGGTCACCGAGTACTGCGTCGGCGGCCCGTCGGCGAATCCGCGCACCGCGGCCCACGTGCGCATCGCGCTGCCCGGCGTACGGTTCACCGCAGCCGAGCCCGACTCGTTGCTGCCGTTCGTGGTTGGCGGACGCGCGTTTCGCCGCCGTCCCGGCGAAGAGCAGTTCGCGCTGCTCGCCCGGGTGCGCCCGGCCGCATCGGCGGCGCCCGTGTTCATCCTCGCCGGGCAGACCGCGCTGGACAATCTCGGTGCCGCGCGCTACCTGATGGCCAACTGGAGACGGCTGCGGAAGACGTACGGGAAGCGGAACTTCTGCCTGGTGCTCGGGCTGCGGGAGCCGTCGACGTTCGGCGCCGATCACGTCCATCTGGTCGCCGACGTGTCCGCATCGGCATTTACCGCCATCGCCGGGGCACCCGGGCCTGACCACGAGCGCCGCCACGAGCCGGAGACTGCTGGCGCAGCCCTGGACTCCTCGCACCACGACTGATGCCCGGCCCCGCGAGATCATGGGCGCCTGCGGCGCATGCGTGCCTCGGTCATCGTGTCTGCCGCGGTCCGCGGCGGGCGTACTTGGCGCGGAACTTCTCCACCCGGCCCTCGGTGTCGAGCAGGCGCTGCCTGCCGGTCCAGAAGGGGTGGCTGGCGGAGGAGATCTGGACGTCGATGACGGGGTAGGTGTTGCCGTCGGTCCACTCGATGGTCTGGTCGCTGGTGGCGGTGGAGCGGGTGAGGAAGGCGAAGTCGGCGGCGCGGTCGCGGTAGACGACGGGCCGGTACTCGGGGTGGACTCCGGACTTCATGCGGGCTCTCCTTCGGTGGGGTCGGGGCCGGCGAGCGGGAAGCAGCCGGCGAACGGGTCGTCGTAGCGGCGCCAGGTCTCCTCGCCGTCGGCGAGTTCGGCGTCGGTGAGCAGGCAGCCGGTGAGGGTGCGGTGCAGGCCGGCGGGATCGAGGTCCAGGCCGACGAAGACCAGGTGCTGGTGTCGGTCCCCGTAGTACGGGTCCCAGTCGAGGGCGGCGGCGAGCCGCCGGTGGTCGGACACCTCGTCCCAGTACGGGTCGGGCAGGCCGGTCAGCCAACGGCCCAGGGAGCCGAGGGCGAGGCCGCCGCCGGCGAAGTCCCAGGCGATGACCAGGTCGGGTTGGCTCGCGAGCCACAGGTGCCCCCGGGAGCGGACGACCTCGGCGTTGACGTCCTCGAGGACGTCGTGCAGCCGGCGGGGGTGGAACGGTCGTCGGGCGCGGAAGACCACCGAGACGACGCCGCAGTCGGGGTACGGCTCGTGCACGCCGAGGACGTGGCCCTCCAAGCCCGGGTCAGGACGCCGGGGGTCTCGGGGCGGTGCCGGAGCGTGCCGCGCAGCTGCCGGGTCAGCGCGCCGGCGTCGACGAGGTCACCGTCGACGCGGACCTGCGTCGCCCACGGCGCCATCCGGTCGAGCAGTACCGACAGGCGGCTGGTGTCGTACGCGCCCTCCCGGGACTGGCCCCACAGCACGAGGGTGTCGGCGTACTCGATCTGCCGGACGACGACGTCGGCGAGCGCCCGGTCGTCGTTGTCGGCGGCGGCGATGCCGAGGGTTTTCAGGTCGTCGGTGCTGGCCAGGCCGTCGAGCAGGTGCTCGGCGTCGACCACGGTCAGGTAGGAGTCGACCCGGACCAGGTCGGTCAGTGGCGTCCCGTCGACGAGGCAGTGCGCGCAGACGGCGGCGACCGCCTCGGGCTCGACCACCTCGGGCAGCATCAACAGCAGGTCGCGGTCCGGTTGGGCGCGGGCGAGCCGGGCGAGGGTGGGCAGCACGTCCTCGCGCAGCGTGCAGGAGACGCAGCCGTGCGCCAGGGTGATCCGCTCGTCCTCGAGCACGCCCGCACCGTCGCGGACGATCCGGTGCACGGTGCCGGCGGCCAGGTCGGTGAGATCGTGCCGGACCAGCAGCAGCGAGGGGTCCGCCGCCAGCAGCGTGCGGGCGACGGCGTACGTCGCGGCCGGCCAGAAGCCGCTGAGCACGGTCAGCGACGGGCGGGCGTCGGCCGCCGGGGTCCCGGTTTCGGCGGGCGCGAGCGGGGACGTCGACATCACAATCCTCTCGACACTTGTTGAAAACGGTTGTCATTATAAGCACGTGGTCGGCGGCGAGCGGCGTGCCGGGGTTCCCCGAGCGGGGGACCACGACGGTCGGCGTGTGCCGACCCGGCGACACGGTGCGGTCGACGTGGCGGGCGACCCCGCGTGAAGGCTGGCCGATCGGCCGATGTAGAAACGAAAACCGTTGTCGTTACCGTCTAGCTGAACCTGGAGGAGTGAATCGTGTCCCGACGTTGTGACGTCACCGACGCCAAGCCGAGCTTCGGCAACGCCGTGTCCCACTCGCACCGGCGCACCCGTCGCCGGTGGAACCCGAACCTGCAAAACCACCGCTACTGGCTGCCGTCGGAGCGCCGCTGGGTGCGGTTGACCCTGACCGCGAAGGCGCTGAAGACGGTGGACCGCAAGGGCATCGAGGCGGTCGTCGCGGAGCTGCGCGCCCGGGGAGTGAAGCTCTGATGGCCCGGCAGACCGACGTCCGTCCGATCGTGCGGCTGCGCAGCACCGCCGGCACCGGTTACACGTACGTCACCCGCAAGAACCGCCGCAACGACCCGGACCGCCTGGTGCTGCGCAAGTACGACCCGATCGTGCGGCGGCACGTCGAGTTCCGCGAGGCACGCTGATGGCCCGCAAGAGCCTGGGAAACCGGCAGGCCCGCCGGGAGGACCTGGTCGCCCGGCATGCCGGGCGCCGGGCGGAGCTGAAGCGGCTGATCGCCCACCCGGACACCGACCCGGCCGTACGCGACGACGCCGTGCGCCAGTTGGCCCGGCTGCCCCGCGACTCGAGCCGGGTGCGGCTGCGCAGCCGGGATGTGATCGACGGCCGCCCGCGCGGTGTGCTGACCCGCTTCGGGTTGTCCCGGGTCCGGTTCCGGGAGATGGCGCTGCGTGGTGAGTTGCCGGGCATCCGCAAGGCGTCCTGGTGACGGTTGCCGGCACCGGTTCGGCGCGGGCCACCCGCTCCGCGCCGACCGCCGCCCGCCCGGCGAAGGCGTTGCCCACCGGCAGGCCTCCGGGGCGCAGGTACCACCGCGCGCAGACGCGCGCGGCGTGGAAAGGGGAGGTATGAAGGCGACACTGAGGGCTCGCGGTCTCGCGGCCCTGGTCACCGGGGCGGTGGTGGCCGCCGGCACGGTGCTGGCTCCCACCGCCGCCTCGGCGGCCGAGAAGGTGGTGCTGTCCAAGGGGCACACCGACGCGGTCGACGTGCACTACACCGACGGCGAACTGTCCCTGAAGGTGAGGGACGACACGGGCAGCCCGATGGTCATCCGGGATCCGGCGGACGTCACGTTCCAGGTGCTGCCGCAGGCGGCGATGGAGGTCCCGGACGACCCGCGGTTCGGGTTCCTGGGACCGGCCGGTTCGCAGATCTGGCTGCTGCCGATGACGCAGGACCCGGACCTGCTCTGGCCGGGCTGGAACACCACCGAGCTCGACTCGGGGGTGTTCGCAGGGAACAAGGTTCGGCTGAGCCTGGTCGGCGTTGAGGGCCCTGGCAACGTCACGCTGTTCACGCAGGACTCGTTCGGCGGCCCGATCATCAAGTTCCGCGGTGAGGACGGACTCCCGGACGCGATCGACGTCCCGGTGCACACCCACGCGCACTCGAACTGGGCGTTCAGCGCGCTGGGCAACTACACCTTGAAGTTCCAGGCCGACGCGACGCTGACCGACGGCACCACGCTCAGCACCGGGCCGGTCGACTACTCGTTCGTCGTCGGCGAGCTGACCGGCGGCGGCCCGGAGGTCAGCCTGGCGATCAGCGGGATGGCCGACGAGTACCAGCCCAACGACACGGTCACGCTCACCGCGGTGCAGACGCCGCAGACCGAACTGGACCACTACCACTGGTTCAGCAGGTGCCCGGGCGCGGCCGACTGGAGCATCATCCCGGGTGAGGGGGGCGCAAGCTACTCGTTCACCGCGACCCGGGAGCTGAACGCCTGCGAGTACGTGGCCAAGCTCTACGACGACGACCACGCGGTCGTCGCGACCAGCGAGCCGGTGACCCTGTGGGTGGCGTTCCCGCCACAGGAGCCGGGCGCCTCGCAGACGATCACCGCGTCGATCGACGAGACGCAGGGCTCGCTGGTGATCAGCGTCAACCCGGACGACCGGGCCGTGGTGCTGCCGCCCGCACAGCTCAACGCCGCCGGTGACCGGTGGGAGAGCAACGGTGAGCTCCGGCCGGTCACGGTGACCGACACCCGCGCCGGTCAGCCGGGGTGGAGCGCGTCCGGGCAGATCCCGGCGGACTTCACCGGGCCGGACGGGGCCACGTTCAGCGCCGGCTACCTCGGCTGGACCCCGCGGGTCCTGACCCAGGGCGCCGGACAGGGCGTGGTCGCCGGTCCGGAGGTGGCACCGTACGTCGTCGGAGTCGGCGGCGGTCTCGGCACCAGCGCGGTGCTGGGCTCGGCACCGGACGGCGCCGGACGGGGTACCGCGCAGTTGGGCGCGGGCCTGCGGCTGAGCCTGCCCACCGAGACGGCGGCGGGGACCTACACCGCGACCCTGACCCTCACCGCCATCTGATCGCACCAACCCGTCCGGTGGTCGGGCGTTGAGCCTGGCCACCGGACGAACGCGGGGTGGGCGTGTCGTTGCCGCGACCCGCCCACCCCGCACCTCCCCTCGTACCCCAGGAACGGAACCGTCCCCGCAATGCGCCTGCTCGCCACCATCGCCGCCGGGATCGCCCTGCTCGGCGTGGTCCCCGCGCCACCTGCCTCCGCGCTGGCCGCACCCGCCCCCGCCACCCCGCCGGCAACGCGAGGGACGTCGCCATCGCCGGCACTGTCGCCCGCCGCCGCGACCTGGGGCGTGGCACCGTCGAGCGCGCGCGGGCCGAACGGCCGGCCGGCGTTCAGCTACAAGCTGGACCCGGGCGCCACCCTGACCGACTACGTCGGTGTCACGAACCACTCCAACCGCCCGCTCACCCTGAACCTCTACGCCAGCGACGCGGTCACCACCACGCAGGGCGGGTTCGATCTGCTGGCCGCCGACCGGAAGCCCACCGACGTGGGCTCCTGGGTCCGCCTGCCGAGCCGAACCCTGACCATCCCGTCGACGTCCCGGCTGGACGTACCGTTCACGCTCACCGTCCCGCCCAACGCCACGCCCGGTGATCACGCCGGAGGGATCGTCGCCTCGCTGGCCGGCGCAGCCGTCGACGCGCAGGGTAATCAGGTCGCCGTCGACCACCGGGTCGGCGCCCGCATCTACCTGCGGGTCACCGGTGAGCTGCGGCCGACGCTGACCGTCGAAGACCTGCGAGTGCGGCACACCGGCCCGGTCAACCCGCTGGCCGGGGGCACGGTCACCGCCACGTTCACCGTCCGCAACACCGGCAACGTACGGCTCGCCGGGCAGCCCGTGCTCGGCGTGTCCGGACCGTTCGGCCTGGCCCGGCGGTCCGTGGACGGTACCGCCCTGCCGGAGATCCTGCCCGGCGGCGAGCTGACCACCACCGTACGCATGTCGGGTGTTCCGCCGCTGTTCCGGCTGACCGCGAACGCGACCGTCACGCCGGCAGCCGTGGGGGACCAGATCCTCGACCCGCCACCGCAGGCGGGCTCGGCGCGGGCCGCCGTCTGGGCGGTGCCCTGGCCGCAGCTGGCCCTGCTCGCCCTGCTCATCCTCGCCGGCTGGGCACTGATCGCGGCCCGGCGCCGCCGGGCGGAGCAGCTCGCGCGAGCGGTGGCCGCCGCCCGGGAGGAAGGCCGCGCGCAGGCCGGCCGGGAGGAAGGCCGCGCGCAGGCCGGCCGGGCACCGGACGGCCAGGACGCCCCAGTGGCCGCCGGTGACGGCGGATCAGCACCCGACGACCACCCGATGCCGGACGCCGAACGTCCCGGTCCGGGCCACGACAACCGGCATCCCACCATCGACCACACGGGGAAGGACGAGAAGTGACTCGGCTACGCCTGGGGAGCGACCAATGAGGATGAGAAGCATGCGCGCCGGCGCCGCGAGCCTTGCCGCCGTCGTGCTGGCACTGGCCCCCGCGGCAACGCCGGCCGCCGCGGAACCGGCCGCCGTCGCCTCGGCCGGCGCCGACCTGGTCTCCGTCGCGCTCGACGGTGACACGATGTCGCTGCGCTTCCGGGACGCCGCACAGGCGGCCGGCGGTGCGGCCGGGCGCGACCCGGGCGAGGTGGTGCTCGGCCCGGACGGCGGCCTCGCCGGTCGGGTCCCGACCGGCCAGGCCTTGGCCTTCCTCGGGAAGCCGGGCCACGGCGTGTGGGCACTCTCCGCCGGTGACACCGGGTTCCCGGCCCTGGACACCACCGGGGTACGCCCCGGCGTCGTCGCCGACGACCGGGTGACCCTGACGCTGGGCTCGGTCGAGGGGCCGGGGACGTTCACCGCGTATACCCTGTCCGGTCTCGGCGCGGCGACCCCGCTGTTCGGCAGCGGTGCCGGCGTACGGCGGTCGACGCAGCTGCCGGCGGGCACGCGTACCGGTGGCGTGGTCTGGGCCTTCGACGCGGCCGGCGAGTACCGGCTCACCCTGACCGGCTCGGCCGCCCTGCGCTCGGGTGAGACGGTGCGCGCCGAGGCGACGTACCGGGTCCGCGTTCCGGCGATCCGGCCTGCGGAGCCGGCGTTGCCCGCTCCGCAGGCGCAGGCGGCGCGACCGCGCGCCGAGGCACTCGCCGCACCGGCTGCCGCGCCGGAGCCCGCTGCCGCGCCGAAGCCCGCTGCCGCGCCGAAGCCCGCTGCCGCGCCGAAGCCCGCTGCCGCGCCGGAGGTGGCGAAAGTCGCTGCCGGTGCTCGTCAGGTGATCAGTGACGGGCACATCGACATGGGCCCGAACCTGTCCGGGGACAGCTGGACGATTCGGATCAAGGACGACCGGACCAGCCCTCCGGTCTGGCGGGAGACCGCCGACGTGGTCCTGCACGCCAAGGACAAGGCGAAGATCACGGTGCCCGCCGGGGCGGACTTCCTCGGCAAGCCGGGCGACACCGTGTGGGTGCTGCCGCAGACCCAGCAGGCGGGTCTTGTCTGGCCGGGCTGGAACACCCAGCACGCGTCCGTCGTGTCGGGCGTCAAGGGCAGCGTCACGTGGACGCTGAAGGGGGTCAACGGGCCTGGCCGGTTCGCCCTCTTCCTGACCGGCTCGTTCGGCAAGGCCGACGTGCTGTTCGACTCCGCCAAGCCGTTCCCGCAGAAGCTGGACATCCCGCTCAACACCCACACGCACGGCAACTGGGCGTTCAGCAAGCCCGGTCTGTACCGCCTCGCGGTGCAGATGAGCGGCACCACCACCGCCGGCAAGGCGGTCACCGACACGAAGACGCTCACCATCGCCGTCGGCGACAGCACGGATCCGAACGCCGGCTTCGGCCCCGGCGGCGGTGCCGGCGACGGCGACGGCGGCGACGGGCGCCGGGACGGGCCGCTGCCGCGCACCGGCGCCGGCTGGGTGCTGACGGCGGCAGCGCTCGGCGTCGTCCTGGTAGCGGTCGGTGCCCTGCTGTTGCTGCTGGCCCGCCGCCGCGCCGCCCTCCGGACCGGGTGACGGCGGTGCCGAGGACGGCTATCCACCGGGTCGGCCCGCGGCGGCTGGTCGTGCTGCCGCTGCTGGCCGCGTTGCTCGCCGGCGGCTGCCGGTCGGAGGTGACGTTGAGTTCGCACGACGAGCGGGTCCAGGTCCTGACGACCACCGGGATCCTGCGGGATCTGGCCCGCAACGTGGGCGGCGACCGGGTGACCGTCACTTCGATGGTGCCGGACGGAGCCGATCCGCACAGCTACGAGCCGTCGCTGCGGGACATCCGCGACGTCGTCTACGCCGACGTGGCGTTCAGCAACTACCTGCTCCTCGAGGAGCAGGCCGTCATCAAGGCGCTGGACGCCAACCTGCGTGACGGCGTACCGAACATCTCGCTGGCCGAGGGGGCGGTGAAGTACGCGGCGGAGATCATCCCGCTGGTCGAGGACGTGTCGCTGGACACGATCTGGCTGGGCATGCGGGTGCGCGGCACCGGTGCGGCGCAGGGCGCGGACCGGTCCTCGGAGGTGTTCCTCAGCGCGACTGGCGCGGACGGGCCGGGTCGGATGTTCGCGTACCTGACCGAGTCGTTCGGCAACCCGTCGTTCTACGTCGACTCCGGCGACGGGTTCGACCCCGCCAACGGCTACCGGGACGACACCGCGACGCTCCCGCCGGACGCGCACACCCACATGAGCTGGGCGTTCACCGAGCCGGGAATCTACCGGCTGACCATGCGGGCGCGGCTGGCCGTCGACCCGCAGACGGCGCCCGTACCGATGGGCGAGCAGGTCTTCACCTTCGCCGTCGGGGTCGACCCGCACTCGGTGCCGGGGATGTCGGAGGTGCTGACCGGCGGGCACGCCGACGTCACCGTCGACCTCGACCAGCGGCGGCTCTACCTGCTCGCCGACCCGGAGGGTGGCGGCGAGGCGACCCAACGGGTGTACGACCCGGCGCGCACCGTCATCGAGGTGCCGAACAGGGCGCTGCTGGAGGTGCCCGGCGACCGGCGGTTCCGGTTCCTCGGCCGGCCCGGCACCCAGGTCTACCAGCTGCCGCAGGCCGTCCTCGGCAAGCACGTGCACGGCGAGATCGACCCACATCTGTGGCAGAACGTCCACAACGCCATCTCCTACGTGCAGCTGATCCGGGACACCCTGATCGGGGTGGACCCCGAGGGCGCCGCCGAATACCGGGCGAACGCCTTGGCCTACATCCGGCAGCTGGAAGAGCTCGACAGGTACGTCCGGGACACCATCGCGCAGATCCCACCCTCGCGGCGCCACCTCGTCACCACACACGACGCGTTCGGCTACCTGGGCCAGGCGTACGGGGTGCAGATCTCCGGCTTCGTCACCCCCAACCCGGCCGCCGAGCCGAGTCTCGCCGACCGCCGCCGGCTCACCGAGACGATCCGCAACCTGCGGATTCCCGCCGTGTTCCTGGAGCCGAACCTGGCGGCCCGGTCCGCCACGCTGACCGAGGTGGCCCGGGAAGAGGACCTTCGGGTGTGCCCGATCTACGGCGACGCGTTCGACCGCGACGTCACCACCTACGCGGAGATGATGCGGTTCAACGCCGAATCGCTGCGCGACTGCCTGACCACGGAGAAGTGATGGAGGAACCAGTGACGGCAGGACGGGTGCACCGCCGCAGCCGCGCGACCACAGTCATCCTGCGAGGCGCCCTCGCGACGTTGCTCGTGCTGGCGACGGCACAGGCCCCGGCGCGGGCGGCGGAGCCGACGCCGAATCTCAGCCAGTCGATCGCGGCCGACCAGCCCCTCGCCACCGGACGGACGACGCTCACCACCGGGCACGTCGACATCGGTCCCCGATACGTCGACGACCGGTGGACGCTGCTGATCCACGACGGTACGCAGGCGCAACCGGTGTGGCGTGATCCCGACGACACGCTGCTGCGGGTGTCCGACGCCGCGCTGCAGACCGTTCCGGACGACCCGGCGTACGCCTTCCTCGGCATCGAGGCCGGCAAGCGGGTGTACGTGGTGCCGCAGGTCCAGGACCAGGATGTCGTCTGGCTGGGCTGGAACACCCAGGATCCCCGGGTGATGCGGACCATCGACCGGGGCGTCACCCTGACCCTGCTCGGGGTGCGTGGTCCGGGGACGCTCACGACCTACCTCCAGTCGGGCAACTTCTCCGCACCGCAGCCGCTGTGGCGGTCGGCCGAGTCGAAGGCCCAGCCCTTCTGGGTCGAGGTCAACACCCACACCCACGCGAACTGGGTCTTCTCCGCACCGGGTGTCTACCTCGTCGCGGTGCGGGTGTCGGCCGACCTGGTCAACGGGGAGAAGGTGTCGGCGACCCGTACGCTGCGCTTCGCGGTGGGGGACGCCACCAGCGCCGACGAGGCCTTCGCCGCGACGGCGGACATCCCCGTACCGGCTGGCCAGGAGCCGCCCGGCGAGGCTCCGGCCGGAGCCGACGATCGGGCCGACGGTTCCCGGACGCTGCTGATCACGGCGCTGGCCGGGACGGCCGTCGTGCTCGCTCTCGGCCTGGTCGTCCTCCTGCTGCGTGGACGCGGCGCCAGACGGCGGGCCGAGCAGGAACGCGTCATCGCGTCGTCCGGGGGCCAGCGGTGAGAGCACTGGAGATCGACGGGCTGGACGTGGATCTCGGTGGCCGGCCGGTCCTGCGGGACGTACGGCTGCACCTCGATCGCGGCGAGCTGGTCGGGCTGCTGGGCCCGAACGGCGCCGGCAAGACCACCCTGCTGCGCGCCATCCTGGCGCTGATCCGCAGCCGCGGCGGCCGGGTGCTGGTGGAGGGCGGGCCGACGCGGCCCGGACGGTCCGGGATCGGCTACGTCCCCCAGCGTCACGAGTTCAGCTGGGACTTCCCGATCTCCGTCGAGCAGGCCGTGATGTCCGGCCGCACCGGCCGGATGGGCCTGCTCCGCCGCCCGGGCGTGGCCGACTGGCGGGCGGTCGGCGGCGCGCTGGACCGGGTACAGCTGACCGGACTGCGCCGCCGGCCGGTCGGCGAGCTGTCCGGTGGCCAACGCCAACGCGTCCTGGTCGCGCGGGCACTCGCGCTCGCGCCGAGCATCCTGCTGCTCGACGAGCCGTTCACCGGGCTCGACATGCCCACCCAGGAACTGCTGGGCGACCTGTTCACCAGCCTGGCCCAGGAGGACCGCGCGGTGCTGATGACCACCCACGACCTGGTAGCCGCGGTGGACTCCTGCACCCGCCTGGTCCTGCTCAACGGCCGGATCATCGCCGACGGCCGCCCGGCGGACCTGCAGGACGCCGACCTGTGGACGCAGACCTTCGGCGTCAGCGCGACGTCTGCGCTGCTGAAGCTCGTGAGGGCGGCCTGATGTCGATCACCGAGTTCCTCACCGACCTGCTCAACCCCGACCTCGCGTTCCTGCCCAAGGCGCTGGCGATCGCGGTCATGTCCAGCATCGTCTGCGGCGTCGTCGGCTGCTACGTCGTCCTCCGGGGGATGGCCTTCATCGGAGACGCCGTGGCCCACGCGGTCTTCCCGGGCATCGCGGTCGCCTTCGTCCTGCAGGGCAGCCTGGTCCTCGGCGGTGCCGTCGCCGGTATCGCCACCGCGCTGCTGATCGCGATCTTCTCGCAGAACCGGCGCGTCAAGGAGGACTCGCTGATTGGTGTCTTCCTGGTCGCCGCGTTCGCTCTCGGCATCGTGATCATCTCGCAGGCGCCCGGCTACGCCGGTTCGCTGCAGCAGTTCCTGTTCGGCTCGATCACCGGGATCCCGGACCGGGACCTCTACGTCGTCGGCGGCACCGGCCTGGTCATCCTCGGCTTGGTGCTGGCCTTGCACAAGGAGTTCGTCGCGGTCTGCCTCGACCGCGAGATGTCCCGTGCGATGGGGCTGCCGGTCTTCTGGCTCGACATCGCGCTCTACGTCCTGGTCACCCTCGCCGTGGTGATCTCGTTGCAGACCATCGGCAACATCCTCGTCCTGGCCCTGCTGATCACCCCCGCCGCGGCGGCCCGCCTGCTCACCGACCGGCTCGGCGTGATGATGCTGCTCGCCCCGGTGATCGGCGGCACGTCGGCGCTCGTCGGGCTGTACCTGTCCTGGAGCTACGACACCCCGGTCGGCGGCACCATCGTCCTGGTCGCCACCGCCGCCTTCCTCGCCGCCTGGCTGATCGCGCCCCGACACGGCGTGCTGACCCGGCGGTGGAAGCGTCCGGTCGAGCAGCCTTCCCCAAGCTAAGCAAAACGACTATCGTTCTCGATAACGTGGTCCATTGGGGACCGCGCGGAAGGAGTTCCTTCGTGCGTAAGCCCATCCGCCTGCTGCTCGCCTCCGGGGCGGTGACCGCGGCGCTGCTCGCGGCAGCGCCGCCGGCGCAGGCCGCCGTGGTGACCTTCAACTCCGGGCACCTCGACCTGGTCGACATCGCGTACGAGGCCGGCGAGCTGGAGCTCGGCGTCCACGACGAGGACAACGACGTCGAGTACGCCGCCGACGACGTCAAGATCGTCGTCAAGCGGCAGGCCAAGGTCACCGTCCCGAACGACCCCGCCTTCGGCTTCCTCGGCACCCCCGGGGTGTCGAAGGTGTGGATCCTGCCCGAGATCCAGAACACCAACCTCGTCTGGCCCGGCATCGCCGCCGAGGAGGTCGAACCGGGCACCTTCACCGCCGACGCCCTCACCCTCAACCTGCAGTCGGTCAGCGGGCTCGGGCAGCTCGCCATCTACACCGAGAACGCCGTCGGGCAGCCCACCATCCTCGCCGACAGCGGCGACGGCCTGCCCGACACCATCGCCCTGACCGCCGGCGACCACCTGCACGCCAACTGGGCCTTCGACCGCGCCGGCACCTACTGCATCACCTTCCGGGCCACCGGCACCCTCGCCGCCACCGGCGAGCAGGTCACCAGCGAACCGGCCACCCTGCGCGTCGTGGTCAGGGCGTGAGCACCATGCGTACCCGCAGTCGTTTCCTCGCCGGCCTCGCCCTGACCGCCGCGCTGCTCGCCGGCACCGCCACCCCCGCCACCGCGGCGCCGATCGTGCTCTCCAGCGGCCACGTCGACGTCATCGACGTCGACTACGCCGGCGGCGCACTGACCGTCAACCTGCTCGACGACACCGTCAGTCCGTCGGTCGAGCGCAACCCCGCCGACGTCGTCCTGCGCGTTCCCAACACCGCCAAGCTCACCGTGCCCGGCGGCAGCGCCTGGTCGTTCCTCGGCACCGGCGGCCAGGCCTGGGTGCTGCCCCAGGCCAGCACCGCCGGACTGCTCTGGGCCGGCTGGAACACCACCGAGGTGCCCAGTGGTGTGCTCCAGAACAACCGGGTCACCTTCAAACTGACCAACGTCACCGGGCCGGCCGGATTCAGCGTCTACACCGTCTCCGGCGGCACCCCGACGGTGCTGTTCGACAGCGGCAACGGCCTGCCCGACAGCCTCAACGTCAACCGCAACACCCACGCCCACGTCAACTGGGGCTTCGACGCCGCCGGCACCTACACCGTCACCTTCGAAGTCACCGCCAAGCTCGCCTCCACCGGCGCCACCATCAGCTCCGGCGCCAAGACCTGGACCTTCGACGTCCTTCCCTGACCACCACCGTCACAAGCAGCCGAACACAGACGTCCGCCGAGGTAGGGGGTACCGGCAAGCGGCGGACTCCGGCCGGCGCGAGCCCACCGTCCACCCGGGCCTCGCGCCGGCCGGCCCCCATGGCGTCAGCGGCCATTGACGCCACGCACGGTGCGTGGTGTGCTCGTGACGCGACGCTAACGACAATTGTGATCGTTATCGTGTGAGGAGGAGCATGTCTCTCACCGTGCCACCCAACCTGTTGCAGGCCGCCGAATCGGGGCCCGTCGCCGACGAGGAGTTCGTGGCCTGTGTCCGCGACTCACTGCCGTACGCCTGGCAGACCGTCAGTCGGGTAGTGGCGGAGCTGGAGTCGTCCGACGGCGAGTTCGCCGACAACGTCATCCCGCCGCCGAGCGAGGCCGAGCGGGGCCAACTCCTGCGCGCCCTGGCCAGCGACGCCATCCGGTCCAGTCTCGAGCGCCACTTCGGCGTCAAACTGGCCTTCCAGAACTGCCACCGCATTGCGGCGTTCCGCCTGGCCGCCGTCGACTCGGACACCTACCGCCGCTTCGTCTCCACCCGCGGCCAGTTGCTCAACCAGTCACCCGAGCTGCGTGACTGCTGACCCGATTGCCGCCCGGCGAGCAGGCAGGGACGTCGAGGTCCACCTGTTCCTGCTCGCCGGGCACCGCCCGGGCGGCACTCACGCCACGGCTCTGGCCGACGCCCATCAGTACGGCCGTGCCGCCGAGGCCGTCGGATACGCCGGGGTCTGGATCGCCGAACACCACTTCATCTCCTACGGCGTGTGTCCCTCGGCGACCACCTTCGCCGCGCACCTGCTCGGCTCCACCGCACGCATCGCCGTCGGCACCGCGGCCTGCATCCTGTCGAACCGTCACCCGGTCGCTCTCGGTGAGGAGGCGGTGCTGCTCGACGAGTTGTCCGGCGGCCGGTTCCGGCTCGGGGTCGGCCGGGGCGGCCCGTGGGTCGACCTGGAGGTGTTCGGCACCGGCCTGGACCGCTTCCACACCGGCTTTCACGACGCACTTGAACTGCTGGACCGGTGGCTGTCCGGCGTGGCGACCGTGGCCGGCAACGACCGATTCCCCTTCCGGCCGGTGCCGGTCGTGCCGCGTCCCGCGCGGCGGATACCGGTATGGGTCGCGGCGACGTCACCGCAGACGGTGGACCTCGCCGCGCGGCACGGCATGCCGCTGCTGCTCGGGCTGCACGCCGACCTCGCCGAGAAAGCGCACCTGCTCGACCGTTACGCCGGGGTGGCGGCCGCGCACGGCCACGACCGGCACCCCGTCGGCCACGCCAGCGCCCACCTGGCACACGTCGGGGACAGCGACGCGCAGGCCGCCGACGATGTCCGCGCCGGGCTCCCGGCGCTGCTCGCCGGCACCCGTGAGTACGTCCGCCTCGACGGCACCCCCGCGAGCCACCGGGATCTGGACGCCTACGTGGAACGCCTCGTCACCATCCACCCGGTCGGCTCGCCCGGCCGCTGCGGGGAGATGCTGGACCAGGCCGCCACCCTGCCCGGCGTGCGGCACCTGCTGCTCATGGTGGAGGGCGCCGGCGGACGCGACCGTACGCTCGACACGATCCACCGCATCGCGGTCGACGTGCTGGGCCTGTCGGCCGAGGCGCCCCCGCTGCGAGCGGGACAACGCGCCGACGCCGACCGGCACCTCTGACCGCTCACCACGGACGGTCGCCTGCCGATCGGTGGACACATTGGCGGGTCGCCGTCCGGACCACCATGCGACCGGTTACAGTGCCTTACATGCAAACGATTACCGTTAGCGTTGCGGGGGTCGTGCGATGAAGGTCGCGTTCGTCGGCAAGGGCGGCAGCGGGAAGACCACCCTGGCCGCGCTGTTCGCCCGCCACCTCGCGGCGCAGGGTCGGCCGGTGCTGGCCATCGACGCCGACATCAACCAACACCTCGCAGTGGCCCTCGGCGGACCGGAGGGCGCCACCGCGACGATGACCCCGCTCGGCGAACACCTGCCCGTGATCAAGGAACACCTCCGTGGCGACAATCCCCGCATCGGCTCCGCCGATGAGATGGTGAAGACCACCCCGCCAGGCACCGGCTCGCGCCTGCTGAGCGTGGTCGAAGACAACCCGATCTACGAGTCGTGCGTCCGGCCGGTAGGTGGGGTGCGGCTCGCGGTGACCGGTGAGTTCACCGCCGAGGACCTCGGCGTCGCCTGCTACCACTCCAAGGTCGGCGCGGTCGAACTGCTGCTCAACCACATGGTCGACGGGCCCGGCGAGTACGTGGTGGTGGACATGACCGCCGGCGCCGACTCGTTCGCCTCAGGGCTGTTCACCCGCTTCGACCGCACCTTCCTGGTCTGCGAGCCGACGGTACGCAGCGTCAGCGTCTACCGCCAGTACGCCGGCTACGCCCGCGACTACGGAGTAGCGCTGACCGTCGTCGGCAACAAGGTCGAGGACGCGTCGGATGTCGAGTTCCTCCGCGAGCACGTCGGCCAGGACCTCCTCACCTGGGTGAGCCGCTCGGCGTACGTGCGCCGGGCCGAACGCGGCACGGTGGGGCCGCTGGACGAGCTGGAAGCCGCCAACCGGGCCGTGCTGGGACAGCTGACCGAGGCCGTCGACCGCAGCGTCCAGGACTGGACCGCCTTCACCCGGTGGGCCCACGAGTTCCACCGGCGCAACGCGGCAGCCTGGGCCAACGAACGCGCGGGCATGGATCTCAGCACGCAGATCGACGTCGACTTCCGCATGGGGCCGCAAGCCCGCAACGTGCCGACCGCGATCACGGCATGACGGCGGTGGGACACCTGGTGGCTTCGGCGCGGTGTCCGGCTGCTGTCGCTGTGGTGTCAGAGCACCGAGCTGTCGCGTGTGTGCGTGGGTGAGGATGCCGGGTGCCGGCGAGGACGGGCGAGGGCGGTCGCCGTCGCGGCGGCGACGACGAACAGGGCCAGTGCGCCGAGTGCCTGTGGCAGGGTGGCGGCACCGCCGGTGCCCGGTGCCGGGGCGGTAGCGGCCCGCGTGGCCGTGGGGGTCGGGGCCAGGATCGCACCGGTCGCGATCAGGCTGGGCGCGGGGTGTTCGTCGCCGGGTTGCGGGTCGGTCCATTCGTACGCCGCACCGTTGGCGCAGCGCTGCACAGTGGGGAAGCGCAGTGGCTGTCCGATCGTGCCGGTCAGGCGGGTGGTGAGGGAGAACGCGGCTTCGGCGCCGGCCTTGAGCCCGGGTCCGGTCCAGGTGACCCGGCTGGGCGCGGTACTCGCCGTCCATCCGGCGGGTTGTTCGGTGCGGCTGGCTGGGGTGGCGCCAGCCGGCAGGGAGACGATCAGTTCGGTGGTGGGTGATTCGCCGCAGCCGTGGTCGAAGGTGAAGGTGAGGGTGGTACTGCCGTCGCCGTTGGGTTGTGCCTTGGCGAGCAGGACGTGCGCGGTGGCGGGCGAGCCGGTGAGCAGGAGGACCGCCGCCGCGGCGGCCAGGGCCGCGACGACGCGGCCGACCGGGCGTTTCATGGAATCTCCACGGGTATGCGGGCGACCGGGTTCTCGTACTTGGAGGTGCGGACGCTGACCTCGACGATCCATTGGCCGGGCAGGGGGAACTCGGCGACGGCCTCGTAGCGCCCGGGTGCGGTGCGGGAGACGGAGCGTTCGAGCGGACCGACGTTCTGGGCGGGCAGGCTGAAGCGCAGTTCCGGCGCGGTGACCGGCTCGACCGGTCGGCGCTCGCCGTCGAGGATGGTCAGTTGCAGCGCGTTGACGCCGGTGGCGCCCGGGGTCAGCACGATGGCGGCGCGGTGGTTGCCGAGCTGCGCGGTGAGCTCCACGGACGCGGGGCGTTCGGGGGGCGCGGACGGGTCGCCGTCCTCGACGGGGCTCCGGGTCACCAGCACGCCGGTGGTGGCGATGACGACGGCGAGCAGCCCGGCTTCGGCTCGTACGGTGCGGCGCAGCGCCGACCACGCCGGGCCCGTGCCGTCCGCGGCGGTGATCCGGGGAACCAGCCGGTAGCGGTTCCAGGCCGCGATCCCCACGATGACGGCGACGCATGCGCCCTTGACGAGCAGGGCGGTGCCGTACGCGGTGCCGAACAGCGCGGACCAGGTCTGGACGATGCGCCAGCCGAGCAGGACACCGGTGATGGTGAGGGCGGCGACCAGCCATGCGGCCGCCCGGGAGAACGCGGTGATGGCGGTCGCCGCCGCCGTTGGTGTCGCCTGGGAGGAGGGCAACAGCAGGAGGGTGAGTCCGATGAGCCCGCCGAGCCAGAGGGCGGCGTTGGCCACGTGCAGCAGGTCGGCGGTGAGAACGAGCACGGCGGGGCCGAACGTACGGGTGTGCCCGGTCAGGGCCAGCGATCCCACGGCGAGCGCGGCGCCGGCCAGGCCGGCCGTTGCCGCGTACCGCCGGGTCTGTGACCGGGTGGTGTGAGCGGCGAAAAGCGCCACGGCCAGGCCCGCGACGGCGAGCAGCGCGGCGAGCGCGGTGTCGGTGCCCAGCGCCGTCCGCCACGTCGACGCTCGGGCCAGTGCGGCAAGGTCGGCACCGTCCTGCCAGGCGACGACGACGGGCAAGGCGACGAGCACCGTGACCGCGGTCACCGGAACCGACCAGCGCAGCAGGGCGTAGATCCGGCGCCGGACCACGGCGGTGCCGGCGGCGGCGGGCAGCAGCAGGAACGCGAAGGCGGCCAGGCCTGCGCCGCCGAGCACGCCGGTGTAGCCGAGCGCTTCGGTGAGCTGCCGGGTCAGCCGCACGCCGCGGCTGGGCTCCGGGACGGTCGCGGCGTCGATCGCGCCGGCGGTGGGGGCCCCGATGGCGAACGTGAAGCCGCCGGCGACCGGGTGACTGTCGGCGGAGATGACCCGCCAGGTGACCACGTAGCTGCCGTCGCTCAAGCCGGGCGGCACGTCGAGCACGACCCGGGTGTCCACGGTGCGCACGGCCGCCGGCTGCTCGGTACCGGTGGCGTCGAGCAGCCGGACGGCTCCGGCGCGGACCTGGACCGGTTCGTTGAAGGTCAGGGTGACCTTGGCCGGTGTGCTCGGCAGCACGGCACCGTCGGCGGGGTCGGTGCCGAGCAGCGTGGCGTGCGCGTGTGCCGGTGCCGCCGGCCCGAGCGCCAGCAGGAGCCCGCAGAGCAGGGCACCGGCGAGGCCCGCCAGCCGGGCTGGCGGGCGTCGGACCGGGATCGGCATGTCAGGCGTCGGTGCCGCGGGACCGGGCGATGGACGGGCGCAGGACGGCGAACCCGCCGAGCAGCAGGCCGAGGATGCCGGCCGCGAGCGCGATCCAGCTCACCGTGCTGGTCCCGCCGCTCTGCTCATCGGCGGCGTCGCTCTCCGCGCCGGCCAGCGCCACATCGGCGGCGGGGCTGGGATCGGCGGCGCCTTCCTTCGCGGCCTCGGTCACTGTGAAACCGGGAGCCGGGTGTTCGAGGTCGTCCGGGTTCTGCCCGTCGGCGGGCACCTGCACCCAGGCCGTCTCGCCCTTCTCGCAGGTCTGCACGGACGGGAAGACCAGCGTCTTGCCCGGCGTGTCCGGCAGCTTCAGCGACAGCTGGAAGGTGTCCCGCAGGTCATCGGGCAGCGGTGCCTTGGCGGTGTAGACGACCTCGGAGACGCGCTGGGTGATCTCGTTGCCGTGGCTGTCCTTGACCGGTGGGTTCAGGTCGGTCATCACCTTCGACACGGTCCAGTTGACGTTGACGGTCGGCGTCACCGAGATGATCTCTTCTGGGATCTTGACGGCGACCTTGGTGGTGCCGGCGCCGTCGCAGCCGTGCGGCACCGAGACCGTGAGGACGGTGTAGGAATTGGCCGCCGTCCCGGTCGGGGTGACGGTGACGTGCGCGGCGGCCGGCGCGGCGGTCAGCAGCACGGCACCGGCGGCCAGCAGGGTGGCAGCGCCGGCCTGGGCCGTACGCCGCAAGGCGGTCCTCATGACGTGGATCCCTTCGACAAGACGGCTCCGCGCGGAGCCGCGGTGGGCGGATGGGGCGGTGTGGCTCAGCAAGTAGTCGGCACCGGGCCGGGAGAAGTTCCCGACGACGTTTCAGCGGGTCGCCGCTGGACCGTCAGCCGTGGCGGCCGCGATCCCTCGGTGGGCGGAGGCCCTCAAGCCGAGGAGCCTGGTGGGTCACCTGCCGGCCGGAGCCGGGGAGACCGGTACGGCGGGGCGGCGTCGGCGGGCGATCGTGCCGAGGATGACGTCGACGATGAGGAAACCGAGCAGGGTGACGCCAAACCAGGGCAACGCCCAGCCGACGGCCACGGTGACCGGCACGCCGGCCAGCAGCACCCACCACCGCAGTCCACGGGCTCCGCCCCGGGCGGGTGGTGCGCCGAGCGGGGCGCGGCGGTCGGCGCGGGTGGGACGGCGCTGCCACCACATCCGGTAGCCCCAGACGATGACGCAGAGCAGGCCCAGGGCGAGCGCGGCGAGCAGGATCTGGTTGAGCGGGCCGAACAGCAGACCCATGTGGGCCTGGATGCCGAGGCTGCTGAGCTGGGCGAGCAGCGGCCAGTCGGCGAAGTCGCTGCGCGCGGTCACCAGACCGGCGGCCGGGTCGACGGCGATCCGGTCCTTCGCGACGGGCCAGGTGTTGTCGACCTGGGTGACCGTCCACGCGGTGCCGGGTTCCCCGGCGGGGCTGATCTCCACCGGTCCGGAGAGGCCGGCGTCGCGCGCGGTGGCCAACACCTTGTCGTAGGTGGCCGGGTTGTCCGCGGCGCCGCTGGTCGGTCCGCCGTGCTGGTGCTCACCGCCGCCGGTGGTCGGGGGCGTTCCGTCGACGGCGGTGGAGACCTCCGGGGTGCCGGCGCGCAGGGCGTCCAGGCCGGTGCCGAAGTTCGCGCCGGCGTACCGGGACCAGGTCAGTCCGGTGGCGGACAGGAACAGCAGGCCGACAGCCAGCCAGACGCCGGTGGTGGCGTGCCAGCCCCGCGTGCGGCGGACTCCCTTGCGGACGGACAGGTCCGGCACGAGCAGGTGTCTCGCCCGGGCACGCGTGGCGCTGCGTTGACGCCACCACAGGATGACACCACCGAGGACGAGGACCCACAGCCAGCTGGCGGCGATCTCCGAGTAGTGCCGGCCGAGGTCGCCCAGGTGCAGGTTGCGGTGCAGGTCGTCCAGCCAGGTGGTGGCCGGGGTGGACCCGAACCAGGTGGTGAGCTGGCCCTTGACCTCGCCGGTGTACGGGTCCACGTACACCGTGTGTTGCTTCTCGCCGAGTTCCTCCAACGAGAACACCACCTGGGTGGTCTTGTCGCCGGTGCCGGGTGACACGGCGGCGAGGGTGCCGTCGGGATGCGCGGTCCGGGCGGCGGTGACCTGCTCGGCGAGGGGCCTTGGCTGGTCGCCGACGGCGGCGACGGTGAGCTGGTTGCCGTAGAGCGCCTGGTCCAGTTGCGGGGTGATCGTGTACGCGAGGCCGGTCACGGCGGCGATCAGCAGGAACGGGGCGACCAGGATGCCGGCGTAGAAATGCAGCCGGGTCAGCATCGCCGCGAACGGCGTGAGCCGGCGTGCGGGTCGTGCGGTGTCCGGCGCGGCGGCGGACTCCGCCGGGCGGTCGCCGGGCAGTTCGGTGACGGACATGGAACTACTCCGATCAGGCTCATAGGTCAGGGGTCTGGTAGCTCGTGCCCATCGAGCCAGGGCTGCCCGGTCTCCGTCTCCCGGTCCAGTAGTCGGGCAGAGGCCCCGGAAAGTTCCCGGCTCCGCTCCGGTCAGCTCGCGTCGAACCGGCGGGGGGAGCGGGCGGCGGCGAGGAAGGCGTTGTAACGGGCGAGGTCGTCGTCCTCGCCGGTGGCTTCGGCGCGGTCGGCGGCGCGGTCGAGGCGGGCCTGCTCGCGCTGGTCGGCGCGGACCCACTGCCGGACCAGCAGGATCATGACGACGGCGGCCGGAATCTCCCCGAACGCCCAGGCGATGCCCGCGCCGAGTTTCTGGTCCGCCAGCAGTGCGGACGCCCATTCGGGGTGGACGGCGAGGTACCAGTCGGGGGCGATGACGGTGGTGGTCTGCATGAGCACCAGGCCGAAGAAGCCGTGCGCCATCATCGCCGCCAGGTGGACGAGCACCAGGATCGGGTGCGGCACCCGGGGGCGGCCCGGGTCGACACCGATGAGCACCCAGAACAGCAGGTACCCGGCGAGCACGAAGTGGCCGAGCATCGCGAGGTGGCCGAGGTGGGAGCGCATGAGCGTGCCGAGCAGGTCGCTGAAGTACAGGCCGAAGAGGCTGCCGGCGTAGATTCCCAGCGCTACGAGGGGGTGGGTGAGCAGCTTCGCGGGCCGGCTGTGCAGCGCGAGCAGCAGCCACTCCCGGGCACCGCGCAGCTGCGGGTCGGCGGGGCGGCGGAGCGCCCGCAGGGCGAGGGTGATCGGGGCGCCGCCGACGAGCAGGATCGGCACCAGCATGGACAGCACCATGTGCTGCACCATGTGCACGCTGAACAGCACGTACGCGTACCGGGCCACGCCGAGGCCGATGATCGCGCCGAGTACGGCCAGGCCGGCGAGCCAGCTCGCGGTCCGGACGACCGGCCAGCGGTGCCCGGCCCGGTGCAGCCGCCGCACCCCGGCCAGGTAGCCGGCGGCGCCCAGGACGACGACGGTCAACACGAACAGGTCGGGCAGCGGCTGGCCCAGCAGGCGCCCGGCGGTGGGTGCAGCGGGCATCGGGAAGCCGAGCACCTCGGTGACCGGGTCCGCCGCCACGGGGTCCTCGGTGACCGGGGTGGGGCTGCGGGAGAGCGCCACCGCCAGCCCGAGGGTTGCCGCGAACACGACGACCTCACCGGCCGCCAGCCGGGCGAACGAACCCCGACGGCCGGCCCGCAGGGCGGGCAGCGCCCGGGCCCGGTGTGCGGCGCCGAGTACGCCCAGCACGGCGAGCGCGGCCAGTTTGCCCAGCACGAGCCAGCCGTACCGGGACCGCCACAGTTCCTCCAGGCCACCGAGGCGGACAGCGGCGTTGACGGTGCCGCTGACCGCGACCGCGACGAAGCAGCCCAGCGCCAGGCGGCTGTAGCGGCCGGCGGCGTCGGCGAGGTGCCGGCCGCGACGGACCATCAGCAGGGCCACCAGGCAGCCGACCCAGAGGGCGGCGGCCATGACGTGCAGGACGAGGCTGGAGACCGCGATCTGATGGTCACCAGCCCCGGCGGCGTGCCCGGTGAACGCCGGTGGCACCACGGCGACCAGCGCCACCAGCGCCCCGGCGGCCGCGAGCCCCCGGGATACGCCCACCCGGGCGAGCACCGCCACGGCCGACGCCAGGCCGGCCTGCAGCAGCAGCGCCTGCCCCTGCGAGATCGAGGTGGCGAAGCTGACCACGGTCGCCGCACCCAGCCGGTCGACCGGCACGCCGAGCAGGTCCGACACGGTCAGCACGACCATGACCAGGGCGGCAGCCGCCCAACCAGCCGCCGCCAGGCCCGCGCGGCGCAGCAGCAGCCACCCGTACGCCGACACGCTCGGCCCGTCGCCGGGCAGCAGGATCGCCGCCGTGACCGCCAGCCCCACCGTCACCGTGCCGAGCCCGTCGGCGAGCAGCCGGACGACCGGCAGCGCCCAGGTCGTCACCGGCCCCGGGTCCGGCAGGCCGGGGATCGCTGCGACCAGCGCGTCGCCGGCCCGCAACCCGGTCAGGAGTACGCCCAAAGCCCCCACCAGCGCCGCGACGGCCAGCAGCGTTGCGTCGGCGGCGGAGCGGTTCGGCTCGGCCGGGCGGCTGGTCCGCTCGACCCGCGACACCGGCGGAAGGTGCCGGGGCGGCTGGGCCGGGGAGGAAACGGTGTCGGGCACGTAGTTGACCTTGGTTTCGATGAGTCGGCGAGGGCCGGGTTCGTGTCGGCGGCAGCGACTGGGCACGGCGGGACGGGCTGCCAGCAGCGGGACGCCGGGTCCCGGTATCGGCGGGTGCCGGCGGACGGTGCCGCCGGTGCGGGTCAGGACGATCGGGACCGTCGGCGTACCAGGGCGACGGCTCCCGCGACGACCACCGCCGCCAGGAGGATCCCGCCGACCAGGACCACGGCTCCGGGGCCGTTGTCGGAGTCTCGGGAGGCGGCGGCCGGGCTGGCCGACGGGGCGGCCGGGGCGGAGGTGGCCGGGGTGGGCGGTGCGGTCGCCGCGGGGCCGGCGGTGGGGTCGGCGACGGTGAACCGGTACGAGCCCTGCACCGGGTGCCCGTCGGCGGAGACGACGCGGTAGGCGACGGTGTAGGCGCCGTTGGTCAGAGCCTGGTCGATGGTGATGGCGCCCTTGGTGCCGGTGACGGCTGGTTCGCTGGTCGGCACCTTCTGCTGAGCGGCGTCGGACAGGGTGATGGTGGTGAACGACGGGTTCAGCTTCTGCATGAACTCGAGCGTGATCTGCGTCGGCGGCTCGGTGAGCCGGGCGTCCTTGGCCGGGGTGGCGGCCTTCAGGGTGTTGTGTGCGGCGGCCGGCGCGGCCGGTACGAGCAGCAGTGCCGCCACGGTCAGCGCGGCGGCGAGGCCGGCGACTGTCGGCCGGCGAACCTTGGTGCGCATGTCTCTCCTGATGGGTGTGGTCAGCCGAGCAGTTGCTGGCCGATCCAGCCGCCGTCGGGGCAGCCGGGTGGGATGGCGAAGACGGCGGAGCCGATCGGGGTGGTCCACTCGTTGAGCAGGTCCCGTTCGGCGAGGCGCCGCTGGATGGGCAGGAACTGCTCCGCGATGTCCGTCTGGTAGGAGGCGAAGATCAGTCCGCTGTCGGCGGTGCCGTCGGCGGCGGGTACGCCGTCGTAGTTGTAGGGGCGGCGGAGGATCTTGAGCCGGTCGTCGGTGACGTGGGCCCGGGTGAGGTGGGAGAAGTCCGGGATGACGGTGAGTCCGTCGGGGCCGAGGGCGGCGAAGTCGGGTTCGTCGTGTTCGGCGGTGCCGGTGAGCGGGGCGCCGGTGTCGAGGCGGCGGCCGACGGCCAGTTCCCGGTCGGTGCGGCCGAGCAGGTCCCAGGTTTCCAGGTTCATCGAGATGCGGCGGACGACGAGGGTGGTGCCGTCGCGTAGCCAGTCGGGGCCGTCGGTCACCCAGACGGCGCTCTCCAGCGGGCCGCCGGGTTTCGGGTTGGCGGTGCCGTCGAGTTGGCCGAACAGGTTGCGTTGCGTGTGGCCGGGTTCGGCGCCGGCGGCGCGGCGGAAGCCCTGTTGCACCCAGCGGACGGTGGCGAACGGCCGGCTGTCCTTGACCAGCACCCGTTGGGCGTGGGCGACGGTGAGCGGGTCGTCGGCGCAGATCTGCAGCAGCAGGTCCCCGCCGGACCAGCGGGGCTGGAGCCGGTCGATGCGGAAGGACGGCAGGTCGGCCACCGACGGCGGTCGGCGGTCCTCGAGGCCGGCGGCGCGGTAGAGGCCGGGCCCGAAGCCGAAGGTGACGGTCAGCCGGGCCGGCAGTAGCCCGAGTTCGGGTTCGGTGTCGGCGAGGGCGGGGCGGCCCTGGGTGAGGCGGGCGGCGTCGTCGGAGAGCAGCCGCAGCATCCGCCCCAGCGTGGCCCGGTCGGTGCCTGGTTTCAGGGTGAACGCGACGAACGCCGCGTGCGCCTGGGGTTCGGTGGCGATCCCGGCCTGTCGGGTGCCGTGGAACGGCTCGACCGTGGTGCCGACCGCCGCCACCGGTACCGGGTCGGCGGGACGCACGACGGGAGTGTCGGAACGGGCGGCGGTGGCGGCGGCGGCGCCGGCGAGCGTGCCGCCGGCGGCCAGCGCCCCACCGGTGAGCAGGCCACGCCGGCTCACCCGGTGGGGCGTCGGCGTGCCGGTCACGGCGCCGGGCTGGGGCTGGCCGAGCCGCCCGGCATCGGCTGGCCGTGACCGGGGGCGTAGCTCTCCTGCGCGCCGGTGAACGGCTTCGCCACCGCCGTGAACGTCTGGGTCCGGCCGTCGGCGAAGGTCAGCGTGAAGGTCAGCTCGTCACCGGCCTTCACCGGCTGCTTGAGGTCCATCAACATGAGGTGGTCGCCGCCGGGCTGCAGCACGTGCTCGCTCTTGGCCTTGATCACGACGCCGCTCTGCTTGGCCCGCATGACCATCTTCCCGTCCTTCATGGTCATCTCGTGCAGCTCCATCGGCGACACCTCGGTCGCGGCGGCGGTGATCGTCACGTCGCTGTCCCCGTCGTTGACGAGGGTGCCGAACGCGGCGGTCATGCCCGTGTCGGCGGCCTTCACCCACGGATCGCGGATGCCGAGCACACCCGCCGCCGTGCTGGCCGACGCCGCGGCCGTCGGCGACGCGGTGGGCGTGGCGGACGACGAGTCGTCCGACGATCCGCAACCGGCGACGGAGGTGACCAGGACGGCGGCGGCGAGCAGGACGGCCGGGCGCAGCCGACGGCCGGTGGTGATGGTGGGCATGGAGGATCCCCTCGGAGGTCGGGTGTCTTCGAGTGGTCGGATCCGCGCGGGCGGGAGTTCCCGTCGGCGCGGTAACTTTCGTCACATATCCCGCAGGTCACGCTGCCGTGTCCTGGCGGTGGTGGGCGGAGCCCGGGAATGGCGGTTGCAGCAGCCGCAGGCTGGGGGCGGGGGTCTCGTCCTCCGTCAGCCGCCACCGGCTCTCGTCCCGGCGGGCACGGCCGGAGGGGGCACCCGGCCCTGTCCGGGTGCGGGACATGGCCACGACGACGACGTACCCGGCGAGCAGGAAGGCGTGGCTGACCAGCCGGGTGGGATCCACCCGGCCGGTGGCGAGATCGTTGACCGACAGCAGCACCAGGGTGCCGACGAATGCGGACAGCATCGGCACCAGTCCGGTCGGTGGGGTACGCCGGGCCGCCACGAACAGGAAACCGGCGCCGACCGCGATGTTCCACGCCGCCGACTCGTGCCACAGATGCCCGGAGGACAGCGGACCGCCGGCGTGGACGTGCGTGCTGGCGGCACTGCGGCCCACCTGTGCGAGGCCGAGCATGAGCTGCAGCACACCGATCAGGCCCAGCGCGGCTCGCAGGCCCACCGTGATCCGGTGCGAACGGCGCCACCACGGCGTCGGAGCGGGCAGGGCGGCCAGCACCACGTCGGTGAGGTCGACACCGTCGGCGCTGAGCGAAAGCCGGGCACGCCGGGTCACCGCGGCGGCCCGGTCGTACCACGCCCGGCAGCCCCCGCACCCGGCCAGGTGGTCCTCGGCCGCCAGCCGCTCGGCCGGGCTCTCCTCGCCGTCGAGCTGGGCCGACAACACCTCACGCCACTGCGCACACCCCATGTACCAGTAGTCGGCCGACGCGCCTCGTTGGTTCCCGCGTCTCGGCGCGGGCGGGCAGGTCAGGGATGCTCACCCGGCGGCGTCGTCCCGCCTGCGCCACAGTTCGGCGGGCTGCGCGGCCACGGCGGCGATCAGGTCCTCGCGGGCCCGGGCCACCCGGGAGCGGATCGTCCCGACCGGGCAGTCGCACACTTCGGCCGCCTCGGCGTACGACAGCCCGAGCACCTGGGTGACGACGAACGCCTCGCGCCGGTCGTCGGGTAGTGCGGCGATGAGCTGCTCCAGCGCCACCTGCCGGTCGAAGCCGCTGCGATTCGGGTCAGCCGTGTCGTGGGAGTCCGACAGGGGGACCGTGCGGGGACGTGACATCGCCATCCGCACCTGGTCCACCGCGACCCGACGGGCGATGCCGAGCAGCCAGGTGCGCGCCGAGGACCGGCCCGCGAACGACGGCAGCGACCGCATCGCCCGCAGGTACGTCTCCTGCGCCAGATCGTCGGCCTCTTCAGGGGAGGCCAGCGCGGCGAGGAAGCGCCGGACCTGCGGTTGCGTGGCCCGGACGAACGCGCCCGCGGCGTCGCGGTCACCCCGACCCGCGGCGAGCGCCCATGCGGTGACCTGCGCCTCGTCCGTCACCCCGGCACCTCCGTGTCGCCCGCCCTGAGGTGATCACGACGGCGTGTAGTAGTAGCCTCACCACGACACGGCCGGTTCTGTTGCAAAATACTGGCAACAACGAAATGCAGGCAGCACCATCGGAGGAGACCGGATGGCCGTCTACAACCTGCCCGACATGCCCTACGACTACGGCGCCCTGGAGCCGGCGATGTCCGGGCAGATCCTGGAGTTGCACCACAGCAAGCACCACGCGGCGTACGTCAAGGGCGCCAACGACGGCCTCGAGCGGCTCGCCGAGGCCCGTGCCAAGGGCGACTTCACGGCGCTGGTCGGGCTGGAGAAGACGTTCGCGTTCAACCTGTCCGGGCACGTGCTGCACACCATCTTCTGGGGCAACCTGTCACCGGACGGCGGCGACCGGCCCGACGGTGAGCTGGCCGCCGCGATCGACGAGCACTTCGGGTCGTTCGACGCGTTCGCCGGGCAACTGTCGGCGGCGACGAAGAGCGTGCAGGGCTCCGGCTGGGGAGTCCTCGCCTGGGAGCCGCTCGGTCGGCGGCTGATCGTGGAGCAGGTGTACGACCACCACGGCAACGTCGGTCAGGGCTCCACCCCGCTGCTGGTCTTCGACGCCTGGGAACACGCCTACTACCTGCAGTACAAGAACGTTCGCCCCGACTACGTAGACCGGTTGTGGAACCTCGTCAACTGGTCGGATGTGATCGCCAGGTTCGACGCCGCCCGCGCTGCGACGCCGAAGATCTGATCCACCTTGGCTGACACCGCCCCGGCCGCGGCGGAGCTGGTCCAGCGCGCCGCCGGAGTCATCGCCGCACGACACCGCGGTGACCTCGCCGGCGCCGAGGAACTCCTCACCGCGTTCCCCAGCGAGCAGGCCCGGACCCTCGGCTTCTACCTGCTCGCCGACCTGGCGCTCGGCCTGGTCCGCGCCAGCACCGGAGAGTCCATGGACGACCTCGTGCGCGAGCTGTCCCTGCTGGTCGCTGCCACGGCCGGCCAGCGACCGCCGGCCGGGGACTGAGGGCAGGGGCCCGGAGCCGGTCCGCCGGCCCCGGGCCCCTGCTTGCGGCGGCCCTCTGTCAGCCGGCGGCCAGTCGTAGTCCGAGCGCGACGAACGCAACGGCGCAGATCCGGTTGATCCGCCGGGACCAGCGGCCGTCGGTCACCCGGCCGGCGAGCCGTCCGGCACCCGCGCCGAGGGCGATGTCGACGGTGAGCTGCACGGCCACGAAGAGCGCGCCGAGCAGCACCAGCTGGGCGGTGGCACTACCCGCTGACGGGTCGACGAACTGGGGCAGGAACGCCACGCTGAACAGGATCATCTTCGGGTTGAGCAGGTTGGTCACCAGCCCACGCAGGAAGGCCCGCCCGGTCCGGTCTCCCGGCTCCGTATCGGCGGTGACCGCCCCGCCGGCGCTGCGCAGCGCCCGCACCCCGAGGACGACCAGGTAGACCGCACCGATCCAACGGATCGCGGTGAACAACACCGGTGAGGCGGAGACGAGAGCGGCGAGTCCGCCGACGACCGCCGCGACGTGTACCGCCTCGCCCGCCGCCACGCCGAGCGCGGCGACCACCCCGGCTCGGGTGCCGTAGCGGGCGGCGTTGGCCAGGACGAACATCATGTCCGGGCCGGGGGTGACCATGAGCACGACGATCGCGGCGAGGTAGCCGGCGAGGGTCGCTGCGGACAGTCCGAGCACGCGTCAGCCCTCCCCGGTCCCGTCGAGCAGGGCCCGCCGCAGGGCCAGCCGGTGCTCGCGGCGGATCTCCGCCTCGCGGTAGCGGCGCCGGTCGCCGTCGGTCTGCGGCAGCAGTTGCGGCACGGCACGGGGCTGGCCGTCGTCGTCGACGGCGACCATGACCAGGTGGGCGGTGGCGACGTCGGTGGGTGGCACCGCCCGGTCCCACCGGTCGGCGGTCACCTTGACGGCGACCTCCATCGAGCTGCGTCCGGCCCAGGTGATCCGGGCGTCGACGTGGACCACGTCGCCCACCCGTACCGCTCGGAGGAACGCGGTCTCGTCGATGGCCGCGGTGACGGCCGGCCCGTCGGAGTGCCGGGCGGCGACCACTCCGGCGACGGAGTCGATGAGGTTGAGGATCCGGCCGCCGTGGACCGTGCCCATCAGGTTGGTGTGGTGCTGGTCCATGATCTGCGACAGGGCCAGGTGCGACGCCGACGGGGGTCGGCCGGCGAGTGTGGTGGTGTCGTGCACAGGGTCGTCCGTCCTCGGGAAGCACGCCGCTGAACCCGTCGGCGCGCACGTCGAGGAACACGCTGTTGGCGTGTCACCCGCCCGACCCGCCCGCGAGGTCGACGGCAGCGCACACACCTCGTGTGCGCAGCGCGGGCAGGTCTTCGGACTCGCGGGCGCGACCGGGCTCGGCCGGTCTCCTACTGGCCGTCGCTTCCCGGACCTCGTGGTCCAGTGCGTGATGACGGCGGTCGTTCCCACTCACCGCTGCGGGGCAGTCCCGGATTTACACCGGGTTCCCTCTTACGACGCCCGACCGGGCACGGCCGGGCGAACCAGCGCCACCGGTTACCCTACCTGGTCACCGTCACCCGGTCGGCCGTCCCAGCGCCGGCTGTGAGCCACCTCCCTGGCTGCTGGCACCAGCCGTCCCAGCCGCCCCGCCGGGTGACGGTCGAGCGGGGCCGGTCGAATGGACCGACGTGCCTGCCGGGGGCCCCGCCGGCCCTGCTTCCGGCCTGATCGAGGGCCGCTGATCGGGTGCGGCGAACGTTACGGGGGCGTCAAAGGCGGCCCGGCGAGCGGCGCGGCGCAGCGCGGCGAGCACCGCTGGGCCGGCGAGGACGATCGCCACGGCGGTGGTGATCGCCCGTCCGGTGTCCCAGCCGAAGGTTGAGGTCACGGCGGTGAAAACGGCGAAGCGGTGCAGGTTCTCCAGTACCGGGGCGCCAGCCACGTAGGACAGCTGGGTGTCCGCGCCGGTGCTGAACGGCCAGAACCACAGGTTCATCAGCAGCCCGTAGCCGTAGGCGGCGAGCGCGCCGTACCCGGCCAGCACGGCGGTCTCGGCGCGACCCCGCAGCCGGGCCGGGAGCAGGCCGGCGCCGAGGCCGACCCAGGATGCGGCGAGCATCTGAAACGGCAGCCACGGTCCGACCCCGGCGGTGAGCAGGGCGGACGCGAACAGCGACGTCGAGCCGAGCAGAAACCCGAACCCGGGTCCGAAGACCCGGCCGGCGAGAACGAGGAGGAAGAACACGGTCTCGATACCGGCGGTGCCGGCGCCGAGCGGGCGCAGCGCGGCATTGACGGCCGCGAGCACCCCGAGCATCGCCAGGGCCTTGCTGTCGATGCCGCCGGAGGTGAGTTCGGCCAGGACGAGCGCCACGAGCACCGGAAGCATGACGACGAAGACCAGCGGCGCCTCACCGGCGCGGGCGGTGGCCTCCGGATGCGCCGGAATGAACAACGGCCAGGTGAAGGTGGCCAGCGCCGCGGCCGACGCGAGCGCCAGCACCACGGCGGTACGCGGAGCGACCCGGAGTACGCTCATGCCGGCTCCCGTGCCGGTGCCACCGCGGCGGCGACCTGCTCCACCGTCAGCCACGGCGCCGGGGCGAGCACCTTGGCCACCTGCGGGGCGAATGCCGGTGAGGCGAGCATGACCTCCGCCGTGGTTCCGTCGGCCACGATCTCGCCTTCGGCCATCACGATCACCCGGTCGGCCAGCGCCGCGACGAGCTCGACGTCGTGCGTCGCAACCACCACGCTGCGCCCGGCGGCAGCCAACCCTCGCACGATGGCGGTGAACTGCCGCTTGGCGAGATAGTCCAGACCGCGGGTCGGCTCGTCGAGCAGAACCACCGGCGGAGCCGCGGTCAGCTGCACGGCGAGCGCGAGCGCCAACCGCTGCCCCTCGGACAGATCTCGCGGGTGCCGGTCGCCGGGCAGGCCGGGGGTGAGCTGGTCCAGCAGGGCGCGGCAGGTGCCGGCCGGCACCCCGGTCTCCCGGTCGGCCTGGTGGCACTCGGCGTCCACCGTCTCCAGGTAGAGCAGGTCTCCCGGGGTCTGCGGGACCAGTCCGACGTGGCGGCGGGCCCGGTTCGCCGGCAGGGTCTTCGGGTCGACGCTGCCCTGGGGGCTGGGCACGGCGACCGTGCCGCCGTGCCGGGGGCCGCTGCCCTGCACCGCCCACAGCAGGCTCGACTTTCCGGAACCGTTGCGGCCCATCAACGCGGCGACCCGGCCGACGTGCAGGTCGAGGTCGACGCCGGCCACGGCGACCGTGCCCGGATACCGTACGACAATCTTGCGCGCGCTCAGCGCCGCTGCGCTGTCGGGGGCCGGCGCCGGCTCCGCCGGCCCCACCTCGGCGAGCCGCTGGCGCAGTTCGGCCGCCCGGCGACGGGCGTCGCGCACCGACAGCGGCAGCGGCGTCCAGCCGGCCAGCCGGCCCAGCTCGACCAGCGGCGGGGCGAGGTCGACGTCGGCCAGCACCGTCGCCGGTGGACCGTCGACGACTCGGCCGTCGCCGGGCAGGTACAGCAGGCGATCGGCGTACTGTACGACCCGTTCCAGCCGGTGCTCGGCCAGTATCACGGTGACGCCGAGGTCGTGCACCAGCCGGGTGACCGCGGCGAGGACGTCCTCGGCGGCGGTGGGATCCAGGGCGGAGGTGGGTTCGTCGAGCACCAGGACCCGTGGGTGGCTGGTGAGCACGGCACCGATGGCGACCCTCTGCTGCTGCCCGCCGGACAGCGTCCGCAGTGGCCGGTTGCGCAGCTCGGCGATGCCGAGCAGGTCCAGTGTCTCCTCCACCCGCTTGCGCATCACCGTTGGCGGCAGGGCGAGCTGCTCCATGCCGTACGCCAGCTCCTCCTCGACGGTGTCGGTGACGAAACCGGCCAGCGGGTCCTGGCCGACCACGCCGACGACCTCGGCGAGGTCGCGGGGCGGGTGCCGGCGGGTGTCCCGGCCGTCCACGGTGACGGTGCCGTGCAGCGTGCCGCCGGTGAAGTGCGGCACCAGCCCGTTGATCGCCCGCAGCAGCGTCGACTTGCCCGCTCCGGTGCGGCCGGCCACCAGGCACAGCTCGCCCTCCTCGACGCGTATCGTCACGTCGCTCAGCGGCGGCGGGCCGCCGTCGGTGTAGCGGACGGTCACCCGGTCGAACGTGATCATGCGTTGCCTCCCGTCGCAGGTGCCCGGGAATCGGTAAGGCGGGCCGCTTCCGTCCCGGCGGGAACCGGTGGACCGGCCGCCGGCGGGCGGGCGGCGCGGGCCAGCGGTGGTGCGGGTGCCAGCCAGGCCGGGAACGCTGCGACGGCGACGGCGAGCAGCATCAACGGGGTCAGTTCGGGCCAGGTGAGCGGGCTGACCGGAGGGTAGAGCAGCTCCGGGTCGGCCTCGCCGGCGAGCACGGTCAGGATGGCCGTGGCCATCCCGCAGCCGGCCACGAGCAGCTCGGCGGGACGCCAGTGGTCCGGTCGGTAGCGGCTGCGGCGGACCCGGCGGCCGGCCAGCAGCATGCCGGCCACGGCCGCGGTCAGGCCGGTGAGGAGCATCGGCAGGCCCAGATAGCCAGGTCCGGTGGTGTCGAGCAGCCCGTAGGTGCCGGCGCAGACGCCGACCAGTCCGCCGAGCACCAGCGTCCCGGTGGCAGTCCGCTGCCCGGCCGGCACCGCCTCGGTACGGCCGTAGCCGCGCGAGTCCATCGCCGCCGCGAGGGCCAGGGACCGGTCCAACGCATCGGCCAGCACCGGAAGAGCGATCCCCCGCAGCGCCCGCATGCCCCGCCCGGACGCGCCGCGCAGCCGTCGCGCCCGGCGGACCCGCAGCACGCTCTCCACCAGTTGCGGGGCGACCGACAGCGCGACCACCACCGCCGTGCCCACCGCGTACAACGCCCCGGGTACGGCCTTGAGCAGCCGCTTCGGGTTGGCCAGCGCGTTCGCGGCCCCGAGACAGATGAGCATCGTCGCCAGCCGTAGCCCGTCGTAGAGCCCACCGAGGACCTGCTCGGCGGCGACCGGCCCGAACAGGCGGATGCCCGCCGCCCACGCCGGCAGCGGGATCTCCGGCAACCGGACCAGGACGTGCTCGCCCTGCCCGCCGCCGAACACGATCCGGAACACCACCCGCATCGCCACGATCACCACACCGAGCCACACGTACATGCGGAACGCCAGCGCCCACGGGGCGTCGCCGCGCCGGCGGACGACCACCAGCGCGGCGACCGCGACGAGCAGGGCCAGCGGCAGCGGGTTGGTGGTGTGGCTGGCCGCTGTGGCGAGGCCGAGCGACCACAGCCACCATGCGCCCGGGTGCAGCCCCCGAGGCAGCCGTGCCGCCGGCCACCTGGCCGGCTGCCGACCAGCGTCGACAGCCGGCGAACGCTCGACCGGGGCGTCAGGCATCCGGGTCGGCGGCGCGCCGTCGCCGAGCGGCGACCAGGCCACCGGCGGCGAGCACGGCCAGCAGCAGCACCCCGGCCACCGTGCCCAGCGGCAGACCACCGCCGTCGCGGGGCGCGGCGACCTCCGTCACCACGGACTCGTCGGGTGAGCCCGTCGGCGCCGAGCCGGTGGCAGCACTCGGCGTCGCGTCCGGTGCCGCCATGCCCGGCGTGCTGGCGGCCGGTGACGTGTCGGCGGGAGTCGGGGGGCCGGAGGTGTGGTTCGGCTGGCCGGGCTCATCGGGTCGGCCGCCGCCGGCCGGCGGCGGTGCCACGGCCCCTCCTGCCGGTGGTGGCGCCACCGGCCCGCCACCTACGGGTGGTGGTGGAGGGGGCGGGGCCGGTGGCGACGCGGGTGGTGGCGGTGGAGGTGCGGGCCGCTTCGGCGCGATCCCCGGACGCGGCGCGTTGTTGGCGTTGCGGTTGAGGGAGAACGACCAGCCCTCGAAGCTGCCGGCCGGTGGCTTGCGGTTGAGCACCCCTTTGTCGCTGTACGTCCAGCTTCCGCCGTTCGGAGCGTGCCAGTACGACCAGTAGGCGCTGGCCGGCGGTGTGTCGACGCACTTCTCCGACTCGGCCGACGGCTTGCCCTCGATCCGGCAGATGAACCCCTCGCCCCAGCGCAGCGTGCCGGTGATCTGAAAGCCCGCGTTCTTGAGCGCCGCGAGACCGGTCGCCTGGGCGCCCCGCGCGCAGCGCACCACCGTCCCGCCGCCGAGTTCGTTGAAGTCGACCACGACGGTCACCCCGGAGGCGTCCGGGCAGAAGCCCGCGGACCCGGCGGCCGACGCCGGCGTGCCCGGGGCGACCACGGCGCCGGCGGCGACCAGGGCGACGATCAGCCCACGGGCGGCCCGGACATTCATGTCGCCCGCCGCCGGCCGAGCACGAGCAGCACCACACCACCACCGACCAGCAGCAGTGCGATCAGCACGTAGCTGGTGATCGCCGCGCCGGTGGTCGGCAGCCCGCCCAGCCCGGGGGCGGCCGGCGTCGTGCTCGGAGCGGCGGTGGTCGGCGCTGCGGTGGTGGGGGAGGGCGTCTGCGACGGGCTGGTCACGGTGGCGCTCGGCGTCGGGCTGGTGGTGGCAGTGCCGGTCGGCGTCGGCGATCCGGTGGGCGTGGGGGACGCGGTGGCGGTGGGCGAGGCCGTGCCGGTCGGGGTGGGCTCCGGGGACGTGGGCGGCGGGTCGAGGCCGATCCGGCCCAGTGGCACCTGGGCGAGCCCGAGCAGGGCCTGGGCGGTGGCCCGGCGCCACTGGTCCCGGTCGGTGTCGGCGATCCCGGTCGCGACGGCGGTCGTGAGCCCGTCGGTGTTGTAGGCGATGGCGCCCGCGTCGGTGGCGGCTGAGCCGCCGCTCGCCGCGGTCAGTTGCAGCGCGGTCAGCGCCCCTGCGGCCCGGGCGGCCTCGGCGTCGCGTCCGGCGGCGGCGAGGGCCTGCCCGGCCAGGCCGGTGCTGTTCGAGTTCGCGCCGGTCGTCGGTCCCGAGCCACCGAACGACCCGTCGGTGTGCTGCTGGGCCACCAGCCAGTCCGCGCCCTTGCGCGCCGCGTCGGCCGCGCCGGTGGCGCCGTCCTCGGCGGCGGCCAGCAGCGCCTGCACGGCCATCGCGGTCGAGTCGACGTCGAGGGTGGCGTCCGGCTGCTCGTCGCAGGACGGCGAGGGTCCCTCCGCAGTGTCCGGGTAGAGCCGGAAACCGCCCGCCGCGCACTGCTGCCGGATGAGGAAGTCCACGGTGTCCGGTGACACGTCGCCGCTGCGGGCCAGGCCCAGCACGGCGAAGGACTGGTCGAACGTGTTGCTGGCGTCCGGGCCGCTGTCGGCGGTGGTGCGGCTGGTGATCCGTCCCCGCTGGTGTCCGGCGTCCGCTCCGGCGATCAGCGACAGGGTCTCCGCCCGCAGGTCGAATCCGCCGAAATCCGTGGGATCGGCTCCGGCGGCGGAGGCGGCGTAGAGCAGCTTCGCGGTCGCCCCGCCGTCGGTGAAGCCCTCGATGCCCCAGTCGTCGTAGCTGTTGTAGGACCGCACGTGCTTCGCGACCTGCGCGGTCGCCGCCTGCCGGGTCGGCGTGGCCACGCCGGTGGCGGACATCGCGAGGATGCCGTCGATGGTCAGGCCCCAGTCCTGGCCGCCGAACGGGCCGGGCAGCGACCCGTCGGTGAACTCGTCGGCCAGCCAGGACGCGGCGTCGCGGGCGGCGGCTGCGTGGGCCGGGGCGGGTGCCGCCACCACGGTCAGCGGGGCGGCGGCGATCACGGCGAGAGTCGTCGCCGCGGCCGCGCCGAGGCCGGTGGCGAGACGCCGGGACAGGGGCATGAGGGGTGCCTTTCGCAGAGCGGTCGGTGAAGGCTCCGGAAAGCACCCCGAGGAATGACACCCCGCTCCGCGTTGCTGCGGTGAGCGGGGGTGGACGGACCTCGGCGGCCCGGACTTCACCCTGTAGACCTCGACAGTGGAAGCCGCTCGTCCCGGGCGGGGCATTCCGGCTCGCGAAGAGGTTGTTCGCTCACGGTTGCGGGTCAGCGCCGGCTTCTACCGGCTTCCCCCCGCACGGGACGTATGCAGTTGTGTGCCCGGCGTGCACCGGGGTGCCGACACCGTACCGCCCGAGCGCGCGACGACGCCAGAGCGGCGGCCGGCACCCGGTGCGCCGCTGGTCACACCACTGGTGCCGGCGCCTCAGGGAGCGGCGATGCTCGGCGGGGCCCCCGCGCCGAACGACCAGCCCTCGACGCTGCCCGGCGCCGGGTTGTAGCTGGTCGCGCCGGAGGTGCTGTAGGACCAGGCGCCGCCGCTCGGGGCGTGCCAGTACGACCAGTACGCGGTGGCCGGCGGCGTGTTGACGCACGGCTCGGTCGCGGCGGTGGGCTTGCCGTTGATCCGGCAGATGAAGGCCAACCCCCACCGCTTCGTGCCGGTGACGGTGAAGCCGGCGCCCTGCAGGGCGGCCAGGCCGGTGGCCGGGTCCCCCGGGGCGCAGGCGACCTGGACGCCGCCGCCGAGCGCGGCGAAGTCGACGACCACGGTGACCCCTGAGGTGCCGACGCAGGCCGCGGCGTGTGCCGCCCGGGGCGCCGGCTCGACGGCGGTCAGGGCGACGGCGGCGACGGCGGCGGCCAGCAGGCCGGCGAGCCGCGTGCGGACGGTGGATCGGTGACGGAACACGGGTCCTCCTGGAATCGGGTGAGCGGCCGGACGGGTCACGGGCAGGCGGGGACGGGGGCGCCGGGAGCGTCACCGGCGGCGGACAACCGGGCGTAGCCGGTGCCGGTCAGACCGAGGACGGCCTGGGCGGTGGCGCGGGCGGCGGTGTCCGGGTCGAAGGCGCCACCGTCGAAGTCGACCGCGCCCCGGTCGGCCGGCGCGCCGGGGCAGCCGACCTGGAGCCCGGCCAGGAACGCGCGAGCCCGCGCCCAGGCCAGCGGCCGGTGGCCGTCGCGCAGCGCCTGCGCGGCGAGCCCGGTGCTGTTGGCGTTCGGGGTGCCGGCCGCGTTGGCGAAGCTTCCATCGGCGCCCTGCACGGACACCAGCCAGCGCAGCCCGGCGGCGGCGTCGGCCGGCCGATCGGCGGCGCGCAGCGCCTGCGCCGCCATCGCGGTGGCGTCCACGTCGGACGTGCAGACCGGCTGAGCAGGGAGCACCGGGTAACCGCCGTCGGGGCACCGGGTACCGGCCAGCCAGGCGGCCGCCGCCGCGGGCACACCCTGCGCGGTGCGGTGCAGGGCGAGGATCGCGAAGGACTGGCTGAACGCGTTGCTGTAGTCACCGAAGGCGGACCGGTCGGTGAACCGTCCACTGGGCGACTGCAGCGAGCGCAGCCGGGCGATCAGGTCAAGTCCGCCGACGTCGGTCGGGTCACCGCCGCGCACGTCGACGGCGAGGGCGAGCTTGGCGGTCGCCCCGGCGTACGCCTCGGTGGTGCCGTCGCCGAGGTAGCCGTCGCGGATGTACGGCCGGGTGACCCAGGCGAGGGCGCGCGCGCCGGAGTCGTCGGCGACGCCGGCGGCGGCGAAGGCGAACACGGCGTCGAGGGTCAGCCCCTGGTCGGGGTAGGCGACGCCGTCGAAGACCACCTCGAAGCGTTCCCCGTCGACGAGCTGCCGGGCGAGCCAGCCGGCGGCGGCCTCGGGGCGGCTGACCCCGGCCCGCTCGGGTGCGGCGGAGGCCGGTGTGGCGAGGGTGAGAGCGGCGAGCACGCCGCAGAGCAGGGCGAGCAGGCGGTGCCGGCTCAGGCGTACGACCATCGGAAGCGCCTTTCCGGCCCGGTGGTCGTCAGAACCCGGACGACCGCCGTAGCGCGGTCGGCCGGGACTCCGACCCGTGGGCCACGACGGGTGGGAAGCGGATTCGCGCGTACGCCGGGTATTCGGGCTTGCCGCCGGGTGTCTGCACCTCGACGGCCTACCGTTGCGGGCCAGCGCCGGACTTCGACCGGACTTCCCCCGCACACACACGCGTTCGTTGAGTTGTCGCGCCAGTCTGGTCCGACGCGAACGACGATGTCAATCAGCCATCAGGCGGACACGCGACGTGACGGCAGGCGGAGTTGACGTTGTCACATCCCGACGACGTCCCGCCCGTCCGCCCTTACCATCCCGGCATGACGGTGCCGTCAGAGACGCTTCGCCTCGCCGCCGACTTCCCGGCCGCCCCGCACGAGCAGTGGCAGCGGCTGACCCTCGGGGTGCTGCGCAAGGCCGGCCTCGCCGGCGAGGACACCCCGCCCGAGGCGGTCGAGGAGCTGCTGGCTCGCCGGGGGTACGACGACCTGGCACTCGCGCCGCTGTACACGGCCGACGATCCGACTCCGTTCCCGGGCCCACCGGGGCTGTTCCCGTACACCCGGGGCGGGCGGGCGACCGGCGCCGTGGTGGCGGGGTGGGACGTCCGGCAGCGGCACGCCGACCCGGACCCGAAGGCGACCGGCGAGGCGGTCCGCGCCGACCTGGAGAACGGTGCCACGTCGCTGTGGCTGGTGCTCGGCGAGGGCGGCGTGCCGGTGGCCGGGCTGCCGGCGGCGCTGGAAGGTGTCTACCTGGATCTGGCCGGGGTGGTGTTGGACGCCGGTGCCGCCACGGTCGAGGCGGTGCCGGAATGGTTCGCACTGCTGGCGGAGCTTGGCGTGCCGGCCGCGGAGGTGCGGGGCAACCTGGGCGTGGACCCGCTCGGGTGGCGGGCGCGGACCGGGCAGCGATGGGACGGCCCGGCCGGCGAGTGGGCCCGCCGGTGCGCGACCGGATTTCCTGGCCTGCGGGCGATGACGGTCGACGCGACCGGCTACCACGACGCGGGCGGCTCCGACGCGCAGGAACTCGGCTGCGGGCTGGCCACCGGCGTGGCGTACCTGCGCGAGCTGACCGACGCCGGGCTGGCCGTGCCGGCCGCGCTCGGGCAGCTGGAGTTCCGGTACGCGGCCACCGCCGACCAGTTCGCCACCATCGCGAAGCTGCGTGCCGCCCGCCGGCTGTGGGCCCGGGTGGCGCAGGTGTGCGGGGCGCCGGAGGCGGGCGCGCAGCGCCAGCACGCGGTGACCTCCACGGCGATGATGACCGCCCGCGACCCGTGGGTGAACATGCTGCGCACCACCCTGGCCTGCTTCGCCGCCGGGGTCGGTGGCGCTGACGCGGTGACCGTGCAGCCGTTCGACGCCTGCCTCGGCCTGCCGGACGGCTTCGCCCGGCGGATCGCCCGCAACACGCAGTCGCTGCTGCTGGAGGAGGCGAACGTCGGCCGGGTGGTCGACCCGGCCGGCGGCTCGTGGTACGTCGAGCGGTACACCGAGGAACTGGCCCGGGCGGCCTGGGCGTGGTTCACCGAGATCGAGCGGGCCGGCGGGATGGGCGCCGCGCTGGACAACGGCCTGGTCGCCGACCGGCTCGCCGCGACGTGGCAGCGACGGACGGAGAACCTGGCGCACCGCCGGGATCCGCTCACCGGTGTCAGCGAGTTCCCGAACCTGGAGGAGCGGCTGCCGGTCCGCCCGCCCGCGCCAACCGGGCCGGGTGGCGGGCTGCCCCGGCACCGGTACGCGGAGGCGTACGAGACGCTGCGGGACCGGGCCGACGCACAGGCGGCGGCGACCGGCGGCCGGCCCACGGTGTTCCTGGCCACCCTCGGCCCGCCGGCGGTGCACAACGCGCGGGCCGGTTTCGCCGCGAACCTCTTCGCGGCCGGTGGGATCGCCACCGTCCGCCCGCCGGCCGGCGACGACGACCCGGCCCGGCTCGCCGCCGAGTTCGCCGCCAGCGGTGCGACGGTCGCCTGCCTCTGCTCCTCGGACCGCTCGTATGCGGAGTCCGCGGAGCCGGTGGCGCGTGCCCTGGCTGAGGCGGGCGCGGTCCGGGTGTGGTTGGCCGGCCGGCCCGGCGGCCATCCGGGTGTGGACGACTACCTGCACGCGGGCTGCGACGCCGTGGCGGTGCTGGAGACGACGCTGCGTGACCTGGGGGTGGCGTGATGGACGCTCGGATTCCCGACTTCTCCGGCATCGAGCTCGGCGATCCGCTCGCCGGCGCCGACCTCGGTCGGTGGCGTGCCGCCGTGCGCGCCGAGACCGGCGGCGAGCCGGACGCGCTGAGCTGGCAGACGCCGGAGGGCATCGGCGTAGCGCCGCTGTACACCGCGGACGACCGGGCCGGGCTGGACTTCCTCGGCACGTACCCGGGTGTCGCCCCGTACCTGCGCGGCCCCTACCCGACCATGTACACCACCCAGCCATGGACGATCCGCCAGTACGCGGGCTTCTCGACCGCCGAGGAGTCGAACGCCTTCTACCGGCGCAACCTCGCCGCCGGTCAGAAGGGACTGTCGGTCGCCTTCGACCTGCCGACGCACCGGGGCTACGACTCCGACCACCCGCGGGTCGCCGGGGACGTGGGCATGGCCGGGGTGGCGATCGACTCGATCTACGACATGCGGCAGCTCTTCGACGGCATCCCGTTGGACCGGATGAGCGTTTCGATGACGATGAACGGCGCGGTGCTGCCGGTGCTGGCGCTCTACATCGTCGCGGCCGAGGAGCAGGGGGTGGCACCGGAGCAGCTCTCCGGCACCATCCAGAACGACATCCTCAAGGAGTTCATGGTCCGCAACACGTACATCTACCCGCCGCAGCCGTCGATGCGGATCATCTCCGACATCTTCGCCTACACCTCGGCGCGGATGCCGCGGTTCAACTCCATCTCCATCTCCGGCTACCACATCCAGGAGGCCGGCGCGACCGCCGACCTGGAGCTGGCGTACACCCTCGCTGACGGGGTGGAGTACCTGCGCGCGGGACGCGACGCCGGGCTGGACGTGGACGCGTTCGCGCCGAGGCTGTCGTTCTTCTGGGCGATCGGCATGAACTTCTTCATGGAGGTGGCGAAGCTGCGCGCCGCCCGGCTGCTCTGGGCCCGGCTGGTCCGCGACTTCGAACCGAAGAACCCCAAGTCGCTCAGCCTGCGCGCGCACTGCCAGACCTCCGGTTGGTCGCTGACCGCCCAGGACGTGTTCAACAACGTGGTCCGTACCTGTGTGGAGGCGATGGCCGCCACCCAGGGGCACACCCAGTCGCTGCACACCAACGCCCTCGACGAGGCGCTGGCCCTGCCGACCGACTTCTCGGCCCGGATCGCCCGCAACACCCAGCTGGTGCTCCAGCAGGAGTCCGGCACGACCCGGGTGATCGACCCGTGGGGCGGCAGCGCGTACGTCGAGCGGCTCACCCACGACCTGGCCGCCCGCGCCTGGCAGCACATCACCGAGGTGGAGGCGGCCGGCGGGATGGCCCGGGCCATCGACGAGGGCATCCCGAAGCTGCGGGTCGAGGAGGCGGCGGCGCGCACCCAGGCGCGGATCGACTCCGGCCGGCAGCCGGTGATCGGCGTCAACAAGTACCGCCCCGACGCCGACGAGCCGATCGACGTGCTCAAGGTCGACAACCGCGCGGTCCGCGCGCAGCAGGTGGAGAAGCTGCGCCGGCTGCGCGCGGACCGGGACGAGGCGGGGTGTACGGCGGCGCTGGACGCCCTCACCCGGGCGGCCGGGGCCGCGCTCGACGGCACCCGGGGCCCGGGGCTCGACGGCAACCTGCTGGCCCTGGCGGTCGACGCCGCGCGGGCCAAGGCCACCGTCGGGGAGATCTCCGACGCGCTGGAGAAGGTGTACGGCCGGCACGCCGCGCAGATCCGTACCATCTCCGGGGTGTACCGGGACGAGGCGGGTGCGGTGTCGGCCATCGAGCGGGTCCGCGCCGTCACCGCGGAGTTCGCCGCCGCCGAGGGGCGCCAGCCCCGCATCCTGGTGGCCAAGATGGGCCAGGACGGCCACGACCGCGGCCAGAAGGTGATCGCCACCGCCTTCGCCGACCTCGGCTTCGATGTCGACGTGGGCCCGCTGTTCCAGACGCCGGCCGAGGTGGCCCGGCAGGCGGTCGAGGCCGACGTGCACATCGTCGGCGTCTCCAGCCTGGCCGCCGGGCATCTGACCCTGGTGCCGGCGCTGCGCGACGAACTGGCCGCCCTGGACCGCGACGACATCATGATCATCGTGGGGGGTGTGATCCCGCCGCAGGACTTCGACGCGCTGCGCGAGGCGGGCGCGGCGGCGATCTTCCCGCCGGGCACGGTCATCGCCGAGGCCGCGCTGGACCTGCTCGATCAGCTGTCCCGACGGCTCGGCCACCCGGCCGCGTGAGCATGCGCGCTCCCGCCGTCGAGGCGTACGTCGAAGGGGTGCGCGCCGGCTCGCGGGCCTGGATCGCCCGGGCCATCACGCTGGTCGAGTCGACCCGCCCCGACCATCGGGCGGCGGCGCAGCGGCTGCTGGTGGAGCTCACGCCGCACACGGGGGGCGCCCGCCGGGTCGGCATCACCGGGGTACCCGGAGTGGGCAAGTCGACCTTCATCGACGCTCTCGGCAGTCGCCTGACCGCCGACGGGCACCGGGTGGCGGTGCTCGCCGTCGACCCGTCGTCCACCCGAACCGGCGGCAGCATCCTCGGCGACAAGACCCGGATGGCCCGGCTCGCCACCGACCCGGCGGCGTTCGTCCGGCCCTCGCCGACCGCCGGTACCCTCGGCGGCGTCGCCAAGGCCACCCGGGAGGCCATCGTGGTGGTCGAGGCCGCCGGCTACGACGTGGTCCTGGTGGAGACCGTCGGCGTCGGCCAGTCCGAGACCACCGTGGCGGAGATGGTCGACTCGTTCCTGCTGCTGACCCTCGCCCGCACCGGCGACCAACTCCAGGGCATCAAGAAGGGCGTGCTGGAACTCGCCGACGTGATCGCCGTCAACAAGGCCGACGGGCCGCACGCGACCGACGCCCGCCGCGCGGCCCGCGAACTCGCCGGGGCACTGCGCCTGCTGCACCCGCCCGACGGTGGTTGGCAGCCCCCGGTGGTCACCTGCAGCGCCGTGGAGGAGACCGGCCTCGACGAGGTGTGGCGGCAGATCCGCCACCACCAGGACACCCTGGCCGCCTCCGGCGACCTCGCCGAGCGCCGCCGCCGGCAACAGATCGGCTGGGTCTGGGCGATGGTCCGGGCCGAACTGCTCGACCGACTCCGCACCCATCCCACGGTGCGGGCGCTCGCCCCGGAGGTGGAGCGGCAGGTCGTCGACGGCACGCTCACCCCGGCACTCGCCGCCGAGCGGCTGCTGGCCGGCTTCGCCGAACCACCCGTCACACCGGACACACCACCAGACCGGTCGGAGTCGGACAGCGGTAGCGCCACTCGCCGGCCGTCGTCCGGCTGAGCATCGGCGCGAGCAGCCCCAGCAACCGCTCGGCCACCGGCCCGGGCAGCGCCCGCCCGGCCAGCCGCCGGACCAGGTCGGCGTCGTCGGTGCCGGTGACGGTGCGGACACCGGTCACCATCCTTACGTCGGCCGTCAGGCCCAGTTCGGCAAGCACGCCGGCGATGAGCAGGTGCCGCGGCGGCTGCCTGACCACCGGCCCGCCGGTGAGCGCCGCGAGGACCTGCTCGTGCGGGGCCAGCGTGCCGGCGTCGTCGACGCAGAGCAGCAGCCGGTCGGCGTGCACCACCATCGCGCGCAGCGCCGCCAGGAGATCCTGGTGCCGGCGCAGCGCGCCGGCGCTGACCACCACGTCGTGGTGCGCGACCGCCGCCTCCGGCCAGCGGGCCGGCACGCTGTCGACGGTGACGCCGCGCCGGTCGGCTTCGGCCGTGACCCGAGCGAGCCGTTCCGGCGACGGGTCCACCACCGTGACGTACGCACCGGCCGTGGCCGCCTCCACCGCGAACTGGTCCGCAGCGATGCCGAGCACGGTCTCCCCGGGGCCGATGTAGGAGACCAGCTCCCGCATCACGCCCTCGTCATGTGCCGGTCGGGTCCCGTCCGGCTCCGCGCCCGCCACAGCGTGCCACGCGTCGGCGAATCCATAGCCCAAGGTGGTCGAGGGTGTCATCTGCCTGAGGTTCCTTCCTCGAGTCCGGCACTACGGCTGTCGGCTCGGGGAAGGTGCTGGCAGGGCCGGAGGCGCGTCGCCGACCGGCCTCGCCCTGGCCCTCCCGCGAGGCCGACGGCGGCGTGCGCGGCTGCGCACGCGGTGCGGGCAGGTCTTCGGACTCGTGGGCGCGACCGGACGGGCCGGTCTCCTAGTGGCCGTCGCTTCCCGGACACCCCGGGGCGTCCAGTGCGTCTGACGGCGGTCGTTCCCTCTCACCGCTGCGGGGCAGTCCCGGACTCACACCGGGTTCCCTCTTGCGACGCCCGGACCCGTCACGGCCCGCGCGTACCAGCACCGCCTCGCATCCTAGGCCTCCTCACGCGGCGGGCCGATGGCCCGGGCCACCGGCTGGCGTGATCGTGCTCCCGATTCCAGGCCATTACCGGACTTACCTCCGCCCCGATCCGGGTCGAGCAGAGGTAGGAGCCGGGAAGGACCAACAGCTCCTTCCCGGCTCCGGCGCGGCGCCGACCGCGGTTAGGACCCGTCCTGGCCGATGGAGACGTCGGGCTTGCGATTCGGGCCGAGGTGCCGGGCGTACGCCCCGGTGGTGAAGAACGCCGGCAGGTCCTCGCCGAACGCGGTGTCCTCGACGATCCGTGCGGCCTGCTCGGCGCGGTCCCGCTCGGCGCCCTCGCGTCCCGTCGTCAGGGCGGTGAGTTCCTCGGCGAGGATCGACCGGACGAGTTCGTCCGTCACGCAACCGCCGTCGGCCAGGGGAGTGCCGTGGTGCAGCCACTGCCAGGTCTGGCAGCGGGCGATCTCGGCGGTGGCCGCGTCCTCCATCAGGTTCCGGAGCGCTACCGCGCCGGTGCCGCCGAGCCAGGCGTCGATGTAGCGTAGCGCGACCGCGATGTTGGACCGCAGCCCAGCGGCGGTGACCTGGCCCGGGGTCTTGTCGACGGCGAGCAGGTCTGCGGCGGTGACGCTGACGTCGTCGCGGAGTCGGTCGAGCTGGTTCGGGCGGTCGCCCAGCACCGCGTCGAACTCCTCCCGGCACGTGTCGACCAGGCCCGGGTGGGCGACCCACGACCCGTCGAACCCGTCGCCGGCCTCCCGCCGCTTGTCCGACCGCACCCGGGCGAGGGCCACCTCGTTGACCTCCGGGTCCCGGCTCGGGATGAACGCGGCCATCCCGCCGATGGCGTGCGCGCCCCGCCGGTGACAGGTGCTCACCAGCAGTTCGGTGTACGCCCGCATGAACGGCACCGTCATCGTGACCTCGGACCGGTCCGGCAGGACGAAGTCCGGCCACTGCCCGAAGTTCTTGATCACACTGAAGATGTAGTCCCACCGCCCGGCGTTCAGTCCCGCCGAGTGCTCGCGCAGCTCGTACAGGATCTCCTCCATCTCGAACGCGGCGGTGATCGTCTCGATCAGCGTGGTGGCCCGGATGGTGCCCTGCGGAAGGCCCAGGTACTGCTGGGCGAAGACGAAGATGTCGTTCCACAGCCGCGCCTCGCGGTGGCTCTCCAGCTTCGGGAGGTAGAAGTACGGCCCGGCGCCGGCGTCGAGCTGCCGCCGGGCACAGTGGAAGAGGTAGAGCCCGAAGTCGACCAGGCTGGCCGAGATCGGCCGCCCGTCCACCGCGATCCCCTTCTCCACGAGGTGCCAACCGCGCGGCCGGACCACGATCGTGGCCAGCTCGTCGCCGAGGGCGTAACGCTTGCCGCGCGGGTCGGTGAAGTCGATCCGCCGATCCAGGGCGTCGATCAGGTTGAGCTGGCCGTTGATGACGTTGTGCCAGGTCGGGGCAGTGGCGTCCTCGAAGTCGGCGAGCCACACCTTCGCCCCGGAGTTGAGCGCGTTGACGGTCATCTTGCGGTCGGTCGGTCCGGTGATCTCGACCCGGCGGTCGACGAGGCCGGGTGCGGGTGGGGCCACCCGCCAGGTGGGATCGGCGCGGATCGTGGCCGTCTCGGGGAGGAAGTCGGGCAGCTGACCGGTGGCGTACCGGTCCCGGCGCGCCCGCCGGGTGTCCAGCAGCGCCACCCGTCGGGCGGCGAACTCGCTGTCCAGCGCGACCAGGAAGTCCAGCGCCTCGGCGGTGAGGACCTGGTCGAACCGGTCGGCCATCGGGCCGATGACCTCGTACCTCATGCGAACTGCTCCTCCTCGGTGGAGCCGCGCAGGGCGGTGGTCTCGGCGGCCGGGTTGAGCACGGTGCTGATCAGGTCGAAGTAGCCGGTGCCCACCTCGCGCTGGTGCTTGACGGCGGTGTAGCCGGTCGGCTCGGCCGCGAACTCCCGCTCCTGCAGCGCCACGTACGCGGACATGCCGTCGGTGGCGTAGCCGCGGGCGAGGTCGAACATCGAGTAGTTGAGGGCGTGGAAGCCGGCGAGGGTGATGAACTGGAACTTGTATCCCATGTGGCCGAGCTCGCGCTGGAACTTGGCGATGGTCGCGTCGTCGAGGTGCTTGCGCCAGTTGAACGACGGCGAGCAGTTGTAGGCCAGGAGCTGGTCCGGGTACTGGTCCTTGATCGCCTCGGCGAAGCGACGGGCGACCTCCAGGTCCGGGGTGCTGGTCTCCATCCAGAGCAGGTCGGCGTGCGGGGCGTACGCCAGGCCGCGGGCGATGCACGGCTCGACCCCGTTCCGGACCCGGTAGAAGCCCTCGGCGGTCCGCTCGCCGGTGACGAACGGCCGGTCGCGCTCGTCCACGTCGGTGGTGAGCAACGTGGCGGCCTGGGCGTCGGTGCGGGCGATGACCACCGACGGCACCCCGGCGACGTCGGCGGCGAGCCGGGCCGCCTCCAGCGTGCGGATGTGCTGGCCGGTGGGGATGAGCACCTTGCCGCCGAGGTGTCCGCACTTCTTCTCGGAGGCGAGCTGGTCCTCCCAGTGCACGCCGGCGGCGCCGGCCGCGATCATCGCGGTCATCAGCTCGTACGCGTTGAGCGGACCGCCGAAACCGGCCTCGGCGTCGGCCACGATCGGCGCCAGCCAGTCGGCTCCCGTGGTGTCGCCCTCGGCGGTGGTGATCTGGGCGGCGCGCAGGAGGGCGTTGTTGATCCGGCGGACCACCGCCGGCACCGAGTTGGCCGGGTAGAGACTCTGGTCGGGGTAGGTCTGCCCGGCGAGGTTGGCGTCCGCTGCCACCTGCCAGCCGGAGAGGTAGATGGCCTTCAGGCCGGCCCGGACCATCTGCACGGCCTGGTTGCCGGTGAGCGCGCCCAGCGCGTGGATGTAGTCCTCACTGTGCAGCAGTTGCCACAGCCGCTCCGCCCCGTGCCGGGCCAGGGTGTGTTCCTCCTGGATCGCCCCGCGCAGGCGCACCACGTCCTCCGCGCGGTAGCTGCGCCGCACGCCCTGCCAACGGGGATCGGTCTCCCACTCGGTGCGCAACTGCTCAACGGCGTTCTGCATGATGTCATCTCCTCGGAGTTCGATGGCGCCGGCGCTCGGCACCTGCCGTGCGTTGCGGTGGACCTCGATGCCGGCCCCGGGGTGTCGCCAACGCTCACACGCCCTGGACAGCGGGTCGAGGGACGGAACGAGCCAATTTCTGGAAATTTTCCGCCGCATTTTGCGAAGTTGCGAAGCGGTATATTTGCAGCCTGCCAATTGCTGTCGGACCGGCGTACGAGCAGCGGGGAGGTGCGGGCGATGACCAAGACCTTCGCGGGCGCCCGACTGCGCCGGCTGCGCGAGGACCGCGCTCTGAGCCAGTCGCACCTGGCCCGCCTGCTGAACATCTCGCCCAGCTATCTCAACCAGATCGAACACGATGCACGGCCGCTGACCGTCCCGGTGCTCATGCGCATCACCGAGGTGTTCGGCGTCGATCCGACCGTCTTCGCGCCGCGGGACACGCCGAGGCTCGTGGCCGGGCTGCGCGAGGCGCTCCCTGGCCGGGCAGGTGTCGCCGACCTCACCGAACTCGCCACCCGGCTGCCCGAGGTCGCCGAGGCCGTCATCGACCTGCACCGGCGGTACCGGCAGGCGGACGAGCAACTCGCCGAGCTGCTGGGCGACCGCGAGACGATCGGGCGCAGTCCGCACGACCAGGTGACCGAGTTCTTCTACCGGCGGCAGAACTACGTACCGGATCTGGACGAGGCGGCGGAGCGCCTGGCCACGAGCATCGGACTTCGCCGAGGCGAGGTGCGACCCGCGCTTCAGGACCGGCTCGCACAGCGACACGGCGTCCACGTCCGCCGCGACGACGCCGCCTCGCTCGGCGACGAACTGCACCGCTACCGCCCGCAGACCCGCACCCTGCACCTGTCGGCGTCGCTGCGGGCCGGACAGGAGGCCATGCGGATGGCGGCGCAGATCGCGCTGCTGGAGTTCGCCGACGTGATCGACGAGATCGTGGAGGAGGAGCGGTTCGACGACGTCCAGACGCAGATCCTCGCCCGGGTCGGACTGGCGAACTACTTCGCCGCCGCGCTGATCCTGCCCTACGAGCGGTTCCTGGCGGCGGCGGAGCAGCGCCGGTACGACATCGACCTGCTCACCCAGCACTTCGCGATGGGCTGGGAGACGGTGTGCCACCGGCTCAGCACCCTGCAACGCCCCCGCGCACGTGGGGTGCCGTTCTCATTCGTCCGGGTCGACCGGGCCGGCAACATGTCCAAGCGACAGTCCGCCACCGGCTTCCCGTTCTCCCACACCGGCGGCACCTGCCCGCTGTGGAACGTCTACGAGGCGTTCAGCTCGCCCGGGCGGGTGGTCGTTCAGGTCGCCGCGATGCCCGACGGGCAACGCTACCTGTGGATCGCCCGTACCATCACCCGTCACCACGGCGGCTACAACCAGCCGGGAAAGGTCTACGCGATCGGCCTGGGCTGCGAGACGCGGCATGCCGACCGGTTGGTCTACTCCGCCGGGATGGACCTGCACGCGGCGGAGGCGGCCACGCCGATCGGCCCGGGCTGCAAGACCTGCGAGCGGATGACCTGCCCGCAGCGGGCCGCCGCGCCGATCAGCCGCGGGCTCGACCTGGACGAGAACCGGAGCACCTTCGTCCCGTACCCGCTGAAGGACTGAACCGAGACCGGTCGCGGGCGGGCCGGGCGGGACGCGTCGTCCCGCCCGGCCCGGCGGGTCAGGTGCCGCGAAGCTCGGCGGCGGCGGTGACCAGGTGTTCCAGGGATTCCTCGACCTCGGGGTAGCCGCGGGTCTTGAGTCCGCAGTCCGGGTTCACCCACAGCCGCTCGGCTGGTACCACCGCCACGGCCCGGCGTAGCGCGTCGACGACCTCGGCACGTGGCGGCACCCGGGGCGAGTGGATGTCCCAGACGCCGGGCCCGACGCCGCGGCGGTAGCCGATCGCGGCGAGGTCGTCGAGGACCTCCATCCTCGAGCGTGACGCCTCGATGCTGGTGACGTCGGCGTCGAGGGCGTCGATGGCGGTGATGACCTCGCCGAACTCGGAGTAGCACAGGTGGGTGTGGATCTGGGTGTCGTCGGCGACGCCGGAGGTGGCCAGGCGGAACGCGCCGACCGCCCAGTCCAGGTACGCCTTCTGGTCGGATCCGCGCAGGGGCAGCGTCTCGCGCAGCGCCGGCTCGTCAACCTGGATCACCCGGATGCCGGCCGCCTCGAGGTCGCGGCATTCGTCGCGCAGGGCGAGTGCCACCTGGTCGGCGGTGTCGGCGAGCGGCTGGTCGGTGCGGACGAACGACCAGGCCAGAATCGTCACCGGACCGGTGAGCATGCCCTTGACCGGCCGGTCGGTCAGCGACTGCGCGTAGGTGGACCAGCTGACTGTCATCGATGCCCTGCGGGCCACGTCGCCGTAGATGATGGGCGGACGGACGCAGCGGGAGCCGTAGGACTGCACCCAACCGCGCTCGGTGGCGGCGAACCCGTCCAGCTGCTCCCCGAAGTACTGGACCATGTCGTTGCGTTCCGGCTCGCCGTGCACGAGCACGTCCAGGCCCAGCCGCTCCTGGAACCGGATGACGTGCTCCACCTCGGCCCGCATCCGTTCGGTGTAGGCGGCGTCGTCGAGGCGGCCGGCGCGGTGCTCGGCGCGAGCCTTGCGCAGCTCGCCGGTCTGCGGGAACGAGCCGATGGTCGTGGTCGGCAGGGGCGGCAGGTTCAGCCGGGCCTGTTGTGCCGCCGCACGCTCCGGATAGGCACCGCGCTGCCGGTCCGCGGGACGCAGCGCTGCGAGCCGGCCGCGTACGGCGTCGTTGCGCCACGTCGCCGGAGTGGGCGGTAGCCGCTCGGGCAGGGACGTGGTGCCGTTGCGCAGGGCACGACTCAGCAGGACGACCTCGTCGACCTTCTGCCGGGCGAAGGCCAGCCGCTGGCGTAGCGCCGGGTCGAGCGCGGTCTCGGCGGACAGGTCCACCGGCACGTGCAGGAGCGAGCACGACGAGGACACCGCAACGTGGTCGGCGAGCCCGGTGACGACGGCGCCGAAGGCGACCGCCGCGCGCAGATCCGTACGCCAGATGTTGCGGCCGTCGACGAGACCGGCGACGATCGTCTTGCCGTGCAGCGGACCCGCGCCGGCGAGCCGCTGCAGGTTGCCGGGCCCGGCGACCAGGTCCAGACCGACCGCTTCGACAGGTGTGTCGAGCAGGGCCGGCAGGGCGTCCCCCAGATCACCGAAGTAGGTGGCGACGAAGATCGCCGGCCGTTGTTCCACCGCGCACAGCCGGGTGTAGGCCTCCCGCAGCGCCTCGATCTCGGCGGCGCTCCGGTCGGCGACGTAGCCGGGTTCGTCCAGCTGCACCCACTGCACACCGGCGGCGGCGAGGGAACGCAGAAGATCGGCGTACACGTCGACCAGATCGGTCAACCGGTCGAACGGTTCGCCGCCCGGCTCGGTCGGCTTGGCCAGCAGGAGGAAGGTGGCCGGCCCGACCAGCACCGGGCGGGTCAGGACACCCAGGTCGCGCGCCTCCCGGTACTCGTTCAACGCCTTGGCGGGATTCGCGGCGAAGACCGTCTCGGGGCCGACCTCCGGGACCAGGTAGTGGTAGTTCGTGTCGAACCACTTGGTGAGCTCCAGCGCCGGCTCGGTGTCGGCGCCGCGGGCCATGGCGAAGTAGGTGTCCAGGTCGGACAGGCCGAGCCGGGCGAACCGGTGCGGGATCGCCCCGACGGCGACGGCGGTGTCGAGCAGGTGGTCGTAGTAGGAGAACGTGTTGGACGGGATCGCGTCCAGGCGCGCGTCACGCAGCGTGCGCCAAACCTCCACCCGCAGTGCGGCAGCGGTCTTCGCCAACTCCTCGGCGTCGATTCTGCCCGCCCAGTAGGCCTCGACGGCCTTCTTCAGCTCACGGTTGCCGCCAATACGCGGGTAACCGAGCACGGTGCACTGACCGAATGCGGTACTCATGGGATCCTTCCCTCGAAGTGCCCGAGGCCGTGCGGGAGGGCAGGGAGGGAAGGGGTACGGCGACGTACCGGCTTCCGCCCCGGCCGTCCCGAGAGACCGTCGGCGGCACACGCCGGGTGGCGTGCGCGGTGCGGGCAGGTCTTCGGACTCGCGGGCGTGACCGGTACGGTCGCCTACTGGCCGTCGCTTCCCAGACCTCGCGGTCCAGTGCTTGATGACGGCGGTCGTTCCCACTCACCGCTGCGGGGCAGTCCCGGGCTCGCACCGGGTTCCCTCTTACGACGCCGCGCCCATTGTGGACACGGCGAACCAGCACCGTTGTCTATCGTATGGGGCGATGAGCGAATGTGGCCGGCGCGTCCGTCCTGCGGGACGGCGCGCCGTCGCGGCAGCGGGATGTCCGCGCGCGACGAGAAGGTGACGGATGGGCCAGAAGATCGACAGGGTCGCGGTGGTGGTGGACGGCGCCGACTGGGTGGCGGTACGGCCGGAGGACTTCGACCGCTTGGACGCCTCCCGCCGCCAGGTCGGCGCCCGCGCCGCCCGGGCGACCCGGCTGGAGCACGAGTTGCGGGAGGCGCGGGCCCGTCTGGCGCGGATCGAGGAGATCCTCGCCGACGCGAGCCCGGCCGACTGCGTCTGTGAGCGTCTCACCGCAGTGCTGGCCGACGATCCGGCCGCCCACCGCCGACCACTGGTCAGAAGCCGTCGTCGACGTTGACGCCTACCGCCCGTGGCCTTCCTGCCGACGCACGACGCACGGGATGAGGCCCTGATCGGCCTGCGTCCGCGGGACGTCTCCACCCGACGATCGGAGATGGCGTTCGTCACCGTGACGAGGCGACGGCCGACAGGCTAGGGTGACGCTGCCGTGGTGTTCGGGAAGCCGGTGCGATGCCGGCGCGGCCCTCGCCACTGTGATCGGGAAGTCCGCGGCCCTCGTCGCTTGCGAGGTCACTGGGCGCCACGCGCCTGGGAAGGCCGGCCACGGACGTACCTCCCGTCAGCCAGGAGACCGGCCACGGCACAGCGATGACCCGTCCACGAGGTGCTGGAAGGCGGTCCCGATGCGCGTGCGCGCGATGCGGCCCACCCTGTCCCGGCGCGTTGCCGCGCCACTGTCCATCCTGCTCGTCCTGCTCGGCGGTTGCGCCACGGACGACACGCCCACGGCCGGGGCGTCGACCGCGCCGGTCACGGTGACCAACTGCGGCACCCCGGTCGCCGTCGCCGCGCCGCCGAAGCGGGCGGTCACCCTCAACCAGCCCGCCACCGAGATCATGCTGGCGCTCGGTCTGGGCGACCGGTTGGCGGGCACGGCGTACCTGGACGACGCGATCCTGCCCGAGCACGCCGCCACGTACGCCTCGGTTCCGGTGCTGTCGGAGAAGTACCCGTCGAAGGAGGCGCTGCTCGACGCGGAGCCGGACTTCGTCTACGCCTCGTTCCACAGTGCCTTCGGAGACGAGGGCGTCGGCGACCGCGCCGCGCTCGCGGGACTCGGCATCGGTACCTACCTGTCCCCGGCGGGCTGTCCGAAGCAGCACCGACCGGCCACGCTGACCGTCGACGACGTCTTCGCCGAGATCCGGGACGTCGCCGCCGTCTTCGGCGTGCCGGAGCGGGCCGAGAAGCTCATCGCCGACCAACGGGCCCGGATCACCGCGGCCGCCGCCCGGCTCGACGGCGCGGGCCAGGTGTCCGTGCTGTGGTGGGACGCCGGCACGGACGCGCCGAGCGTGGGTGCCTGCTGCGGCAGCCCCAACATGATCATGTCAGCGGCGGGGGTGCGCAACACCTTCGGTGACCTCGCCGGAAGCTGGGCCGACACCAGCTGGGAGACGGCCATCGAGCGGAACCCCGATGTGATCGTGCTGGTCGACGCGAGCTGGGACGCCGCAGCCGCGAAGAAGGCGTTCCTGACCCGGCACCCCACGCTGAAGAACCTGCCCGCGGTGGCCGGACAGCGGTTCGTCGTCATCCCGTTCTCGTCGACCTCTGCCGGCGTGCGCGTGGTGCAGGGGATCGAGACGCTCGCCGAGGGAGTGGTACAGCTTCCCGGAGCGGACCGCTGAGCCCCATGGCGGCGCGCACCGCCGAGACCGGCCACCCCGTCGGAACCGGCCGGGATGCCGGGCCGGCAGCAGCCGCCGCTGCCGTCCGGTACCGGTTCGGCACCGGGACGCTGCTGGTCCTGCTGCTCGCGGGCCTGGTGGGGTCGATCGGTGCCGCCGTCACCGTCGGGCCGGCCGACATCTCGGTGTCGACGGTGTGGGCGGTGGTGGCCGACCGCCTGGGTGTCGTCGACGCCGACGTCCCGCTGCTGCGCGAGCACATCGTCTGGCGGCTACGCCTACCGCGGGTGCTCGGCGCCGCCGCGGTCGGGGCAGGACTGGCCGCGGTCGGCGCGGTGATGCAGACCGTCACCCGCAATCCCCTGGCTGATCCGTACCTGCTCGGGGTCTCCTCCGGGGCGTCCCTCGGCGCGGTGGCGGTCCTCGTCGTCGGCCTCGGCGGCGGGGTCGCCGCCCTCACCGGGGGCGCGTTCGCCGGTGCGCTCGCGGCGTTCGCCGTCGTGGTCGCGGTGTCCGGCCGGCGGGCCGCGCTCGCCCCGACCAGGGTGGTGCTGGCCGGGGTGGCCGTCGCGCAGCTCTGCGCGGCCGCCACCTCGTTCGTGGTCACGTGGGTCGCCGACCCGCACGCCACCCAGAGCCTCACGTTCTGGCTCTCCGGCTCGCTGGCCCGCGTCGACTGGACCGCCGTGGCGTGGGCCGTACCGGTCCTGGCCGTCGTGCTCGTCCTGCTGGCGGCCCACGCCCGCGCGCTCAACGCCTTCGCCTTCGGCGAGGACGCCGCGGCGACCCTCGGCGTCGCGGTCACCCGGGTGCGCTGGCTGCTGCTCGTCGCCACCGCGCTGCTGACCGCGGCGCTGGTCGCCGTCAGCGGCGCGGTCGGCTTCGTCGGGTTGATCCTGCCGCACGCCGTGCGGTTCCTCACCGGCGCCGACCACCGGCGGCTCCTGCCGGCCGTCGTCCTCGCCGGCGCGATCTTCCTGGTCTGGGTGGACACCGCCGCGCGGACCCTGTTCGAACCCCGGGAACTGCCGGTGGGCGTGCTGACCGCGCTGCTCGGCGTACCCGCCTTCGTGGTGCTCCTGCGCGGACGGGAGGTACGCGGCTGATGCTCAGCGTCACCGGCGTCTCCTGGGCGGTCGTCGCCCGACGGATCCTCCACGACGTCACCTGCGCGGTTCCGGCGGGCAGCCTCGTCGGGCTGCTCGGCCCCAACGGCTGCGGCAAGACGACCCTGCTGCGCGTCGCCGCCCGCCTCGCCACACCCCACGCCGGGCAGGTGACGATCGACGGCGACGACGTCGCCACCCTGCCCCGGACCACCCTCGCCCGCCGGGCCGCGCTGCTCGCTCAGCACGCCGACACCGACCTCGACCTGACCGTCATCGAGGTCGTGCTGCTGGGCCGTACCCCGCACCGCCGCTCCCGGTGGTCCGACAGCGCCGCCGACCGCGCCGCCGCCGCCGACGCGCTGGCCCGCGTCGACCTCGACGGGTACGCCGACCGCCGGTGGCACACCCTCTCCGGTGGGGAACGGCAGCGGGCGCAGCTGGCTCGCGCCCTGGCCCAACAACCACGCCTGCTGCTGCTCGACGAACCTACGAACCACCTCGACATCGGCCACCAACTGCACCTGCTGCACCTCGTCCGTCGCGCCGGCATCACCACCCTCGCCGCGCTGCACGACCTCAACCTCGCCGCCATGTTCTGCGACACCGTGGTCGTCCTGGCCGCCGGGCGGGTCGTCGCCGCCGGTCCGCCCGCCGAGGTCCTCACCCCGCACCTGCTCGCCGACGTGTACGGCGTCCACGCCGACGTCGCGCCGCACCCGACCACCGGGCGGCCCGTGATCACCTACCACCCGCCCGCGTCATGACCCGCCACGTCCTGCTGGTCGCCCGCGCCGTCACCCACACCGCGGGCCACGACACCGCCGCCGGTGTCGGTCACCGCGCCCCTGGCCCTGCGGCCGGCGCGACCGGCTGCCTCTTTCCCTGCAATCTCGGCCCTCTCGTCGTCGTGCACCCGGACGACATCTGGTACCCGCACGTCGATACGACACTTGCCCGCCGGATCGCCGACGACCATCTCCGAGCGGGGTGCCCGGTCGACGGAAGACCAGCGAGGAGCGGCACATGACGGAGGAGCAGGGCTGCTTGGTGACGGTGTGCCGGGACTGCTGCTGCGGCAACAGCGGCAAGCTCCCTTCGGTCGACCACGACGCGCAGTTGCGGCGGCTACGCGACACGTTGCGGGCACCGCACCGCGTCCGGGTCAGCACCTGCCTCGACCTGTGCGCACAAGCCAACCTGATCGTCGTTCATCCCGCCCCGGCGGCGCGCCGTGCCGGCGCCCGGCCGGTCTGGTTCGGCCTGGTCATCGACGATGTGGTGGTCGACGAAATCGTCGACTGGATCGACTGCGGCGGGCCGGGTGTGGCGCCGCTGCCCGCCCCGCTGGAACTGTCGGTGGTCAGCCCTGCGCATCCCGGTTCGGGGCGGGTCACCTGACGCGAGACGTCCTCCTGGTGATCACTCCTTGCGCTGCGGGTCCAGGTGTACGCGGAGCGCCGCGGCGATCTCGCCCGCCGCGCGGAGCTGGTCCGGTGTCAGTGCGTCGACGAAGAGTTCGCGGATCGCGCGCAGGTGGGGAACGGTGGACCCGCGGAAGGCCTCGGCCCCGGTCGGCGTGAGGTGGACCTCCGCCCCTCGGGGCTCGGTGGCGCACTCCTGACGGCGGATGAGTCCGCGCCGCTCCATCCGGCCGAGGTGGTGGGAGAGCCTGCTGCGCTCCCAGCCGATGTGCGCGGCCAGTTCGGAGGAGCGCATCTGCTGGTCCTGCGCCTCGGTGAGGGCGAGCAGGACGGCGTAGTCGCCCGGCGAGAGCGAGGACTGGACCTGGAGGCGGGACGCGATCCGGGATCTGAGCGCCTCCGTGGTCTCGATGAACTCTCGCCAGATCCGTAGTTCCTCGGCGGTGGGCAGCTGGCGCCTCCTCCGCCGCTCGGGTGTGTCCTTCGTCATCTTCCTCTCCCAGTTGACATGTCAATTAGCAGGCTAGCATGTTTGACATGTCAATCGTTGAGGGCGGCTTGCCGGCGCGGATCGCCCGCCCGCCAGCGAACGTGAGGAGGAGACGGTGACGGCGAAGGGCATCGAACTGGGGCTCAACTCGTTCGGCGAGGTGGCCACCGACGGCGACCGGATCCTGAGCGACGCCGAGACCGTGCGGCTGCTCGTCGACGAGGCGCGGCTCGCGGAGTCGGCCGGGCTCGACGTGTTCAGCGTGGGTGAGCACTACCGCGAGGGCCACAACGACTCGGCCACGCCGGTGCTGCTCGCGGCGATCGCGACAGCGACCGACCGGATCCGCCTCGGCACCTCGGTCACGGTCCTCAGCACGAACGATCCGGTACGGCTCTACCACGAGTTCGCGACACTGGACGCGGTCTCGAACGGCCGCGCCCAGATCGTCCTCGGCCGCGCGTCGGCGACCGAGTCGTTCCCGCTGTTCGGGTACGACCTGGCGGACTACGAGCGGTTGTTCGAGGAGAAGCTCGACCTCTTCGTCCGGCTGCAGAGGGACGAATCGGTCACCTGGTCGGGCACCGTACGGAGCCCTCTCGTCGCACAGCGGCTGCATCCGAGGATGCGGGCGGGAGGAATCCCGACCTGGATCGGCGTCGGCGGGAGTCCGAACTCGGTGATCCGCGCCGCCCGCTACGGACTCCCGCTCATGCTCGCGATCATCGGCGGGCGCCCGCAGCGGTTCGCCGGCCACGTCGACCTCTACCTCCGGGCGCTCGAACAGGCCGGGCACCCCGTGCAGCCGATCGGGCAGCACTCGCTCGGTCTCGTCGCGGACACCGACGAGGAGGCGGTGGAGACCTGGTGGCGGTACTGGCAGCCGGTCGTGGCCCGGCTCGCCGAGGAACGCGGCTTCTACAAGCCGGACCGCCGGCGCTACGAGGCCGAACTCGACCAGGGAGCGCTGTTCGTCGGATCACCCGAGACGGTCGCGCGGAAGATCGCCACGGTCGCCCGGGATCTGCGGCTGAGCCGCTTCGACCTCAAGTACGACATCATGCACCTGCCCCGCGAGGCACGCGCCCGCACGATCGAGCTGCTGGGCAGCGAGGTCGCGCCGCGTGTCCGGGAGCTGTTGGCGAAGGAGCCCACCCATGTCTGATCTCGTGTTCGGCCTCGACACCTTCGGCGACGTGCCGGAGGACGACTCCGGCAGGCCCGTGTCCCACGCCGCGGCGATCCGGCAGGTCGTCGACGAGGCGGTGCTGGCGGACGATCTCGGCGTCGACGTCATCGCCCTCGGCGAGCACCACCGGCCGGAGTACTCGGTGTCGACGCCCGAGACCGTCCTGGCGGGGATCGCCACCCGTACCTCGCGCATCCGGCTCGCGTCCGGCGTGACGGTGCTGAGCTCGGACGACCCCGTCCGGGTGTTCCAGCGCTTCGCGACGGTGGACGCGCTGTCGAACGGCCGGGCCGAGGTCATCCTCGGCCGCGGCTCGTTCACCGAGTCCTTCCCCCTCTTCGGCTACGACCTGCGCGACTACGACGTGCTGTTCGAGGAGAAGATCGAGCTGTTCGCGAAGCTCCTGGAGGAGAAGCCGGTCACCTGGAGCGGCACGAAACGTGCGCCGCTCGAACACGTCGACGTCTTCCCGAAGACGGAATCGGGACGCCTCACCACCTGGGTGGGTGTCGGCGGCTCACCACAGTCGGTCGTGCGTACCGCCCACTACGGTTTCCCGCTGATGCTCGCCATCATCGGTGGTGCCCCCGCGCGCTTCGCGCCCTACATCGACCTGTACCGGCGGGCCGCCGAGCAGTTCGGCACGACCGCGCACCCGGTGGGGATGCACTCGCCAGGATTCATCGCCGACACCGACGAGGAGGCCAAGGAGGTGTGCTGGCCGCACTACCGCGTCATGCGGGACCGGATCGGTGCGCTGCGGGGCTGGCCACCGATCCGCCGCGAGGAGTTCGACGCCGAGATCGCCCACGGCTCCCTCTACATCGGCTCGCCGGAGACCGTGGCCCGTCGCATGGCCGGCGCGATCCGAACCCTCGGCGTCGGCCGCTTCGACCTCATCTACACGGCGGGCGCTCAGCCGGTGAGCGCCCGGATGCGTGCCGTGGAACTGTACGGCACCCGGGTGATCCCGCTGGTCCGCGACATCCTCGCCAGTTGACCGTGCCCACGGACGCCCCGTCCACACCCGGAGGGAAGACATGAACGACAGCGCCCGGCAAGGGCCACGGACCCTCGGCATCCTCGGCGCCGGCAAGGTGGGCACGGTGCTCGCCCGGCTCGCCGTCGCCGCCGGCTACCGGGTGCTCATCGCCGGTTCCGGTGACCCGGCGAGGATCGCCCTCACCATCGAGGTGCTCACGCCCGGGGCGGTCGCCACCACGGCGACCGACGCCGCGTCCGGCGCCGACGTCGTCATCCTCGCTCTCCCGCTGGGCAGGTACCGCAGCATTCCCGCCGAGGCGTTGCGCGGCAAGCTCGTCGTCGACGCCATGAACTACTGGTGGGAGGTCGACGGCATCCGCGACGACCTCACCGACCCGCGTACCTCGTCGAGCGAGACCGTCCAGGCCTTCCTGGCCGGCTCCCGCGTCGTCAAGGCGTTCAACCACATGGGATACCACGATCTCGAGGACGAGGCTCGGCCGGACGGCGCGGGCGGCCGCAAGGCCATCGCGATCGCCGGTGACGCCGCCGCCGATCTGGCCGTCGTGGCGTCCCTTGTCGACCGGCTCGGCTTCGATCCGGTCATCGCGGGGCCCCTCGCCGAGGGCGTACGGCTCGAACCGGGCAGCGAGCTGTTCGGTGCCAACGTGAGCGCCGACGAGGTGCGTGCCATGCTCGCCCGCTTCCCGGAGTCGGAACGTGGGCGTACCATCGCCCGCGCGCGAGCCGGGAGGCCGGCGGCGGCCTGACTGCCCAGGAAGCCGAGCCGCTGTCGCCGAGCGTGGATGCCGCGGTCAGCGGATCGGGCCACCGCGGTGCCCGAGCACCTCGATGGCGGTGGACGGGGACGGCGCGATCGAGCCCGCGGGTCCGGCTCGGCGATCAGGCGCTCGGGTCGTGGGTCGGCATCCGGCGCACGCCGGTCAGAACCGGCTCCCCATGATTGAGAAGGCAGTTCAGCGCATCCATGGGCAGGGGCGGTCCGGGTATGCCGTCAGGGCCGCCCGCCAGCGATCTCGGCGTCGCTCCGAAGGATGCAGAACTCGTTGCCTTCCGGGTCGGCGAGCACAACCCATCCCGTTCCGTCGGCGTTGCGGCGGTCGAACACGACGGCCGCACCGAACTCGGTCAGCCGCGTCAGCTCCGCGTCGCGCGTGCCTTCGACCGGACGCAGGTCGAGGTGGATTCTGTTCTTGACCTGCTTTGCTTCCGGCACCTCGATGAACAGCAGGCGGTGCCGTCCGTCCCGGGAGGAGATCATGCATTCCTCGTGGCCGGGCTCGTTCGGATCGTCCGGGTCTTCGCGGTAGTCGAGGACGGCTTGCCACCAACGGGACAAGGCGTAGGCGTCGGCACAGTCAACGGTGGTGTGGGACACGTAGGAGGTCACCACTGGATGATCGCAAGGCGAACGCCGACGGGCGAACCCTATACGCGACGCGAGCGACCGGCGGTGGGGAGTCAGGCGCCCGGGTCGCCGTGGTGGTCAAGTTTGGCGCGGAGCGTTCCGGCGAAGCCCTCTGCCATGGCGAGTTGGTCGCGCAGCGCGGCGACCCGAGCGGTCGCGGCGTGGTGGAACATGCCGAGCCGGTCAAGCAGCTCGGCCCGCTCGGTGCCGGTGGCGGTGTCGAGCGCGTCGAGGACGACGAGGAGCCCCCGCATCTCGTCGAGGGTGAACCCGAGCGGCTTCATCCGCTTGACCACGGCCAGGCGGTCCAGGTCGGACCCGGTATAGAGGCGGAAGCCGCCCTCGCTGCGCGCAGCGGGCACGATCAGGCCGACTTCCTCGTAGTGGCGGATGGTTCGGATGCTCAACCCCACCCGCTCGGCGGCCTCCCCGATCTGCATCAACCGACCGGAGGCCGGGTCGGAGGCTTGGTCCGACCCGGCGCCGCGGCTGGCGGCGGCCATCAGTGGCCGACTCCGAGCTGCCCCGCGAGGGTGTTGTGGATGCGGGCGCTGGGCTTGTTCAACTCAACGATCTCGACGGATTTGCCCCGGGCGGCGTACTTCGTGGTGATCGCGTCCAGCGCGGCGACGGAGGAGGCGTCCCAGACATGGGCGTGGGTCATGTCGATCACCACGTTCTCGGGGTCGTTGGCGTAGTCGAACTGGCCGACGAGGTCGTTGCTGGAGGCGAAGAAGAGCTCACCATGAACGGAGTAGATCCGGGTGCTGCCGTCCGGGTCAAGGACGCTGGTGACCTCGACCAGACGGGCGACCCGGCGGGCGAAGATCACCATGGCGGTGAGCACGCCGACGACGACGCCGACGGCCAGGTTGTGGGTGGCCAGGGTGGTCGCGACGGTGGCCAGCATGACGATCGTCTCGCCGTACGGCATCTTCTTCAGCGTCTTCGGTGCGACAGAGTGCCAATCGAAGGTCGACACCGCCACGATGATCATCACGGCGACCAGAGCGGCCATCGGGATGACCGCAACCACGTCACCGAGCGCGACGACCAGGATCAGGAGGAACACGCCAGCCAGGAAGGTCGACAGCCGGGTACGTGCACCGGACGCCTTCACGTTGATCATGGTCTGACCGATCATCGCGCAGCCACCCATGCCGCCGAAGAACCCGGTGACGATGTTGGCGACGCCCTGTCCCCAGGACTCCCGGGTCTTGTTGGAGTGCGTGTCGGTGATGTCGTCGACGAGCTTGGCGGTCATCAGCGACTCCATCAGGCCGACCAGCGCCACGCCCAGGGCGTACGGGGCGATCAGGGTGAGCGTGTCGAGGGTCCAGGGGACCTGCGGCGCACCCAGGGTGGGCAGGCTGTCCGGCAGGGCGCCCTCACCCCCGACCGTCGGCACCGCTACGCCGACGGTCACCGTGGCGACGGTCAGCACAACGATCGCCACCAGCGGCGCGGGGACCGCGCGGGTGAGCCGGGGCAGCCCCACCATGAGCGCCAGCGCCACCGCAACGAGTGGGTAGACCAGCCACGGCACGCCGAGCAGATGGGGGACCTGCGCGGCGAAGATCAGGATGGCCAGGGCGTTGACGAAGCCGACCATGACGCTGCGCGGGATGAATCGCATCAACTTCGCTACGCCGAGCGCCGCGAGCAGGACCTGAATCGCGCCACCGAGGATCACCGCCGCGATCAGGTGGTCCAAGCCGTGCTCCTTGGCCAGCGGCGCCACGACCAGGGCGATGGCGCCGGTCGCGGCGGAGATCATCGCCGGACGACCGCCGCAAACCGCGATCGTGACCGCCATCGTGAACGAGGCGAACAGGCCCACCCGAGGATCGACGCCGGCCAGGATCGAGAAGGAGATCGCCTCGGGAATCAGGGCGAGAGCGACGACCAGACCGGCGAGAACCTCGGTGCGGAGCACCTTCGGTGACAGCCAGGACGGACGGGGCAGGCGCGGCCGGGACACCGCGGACAACACTGAAGACATGAAGCCATTTCCACTCAGGCGCACCCGGCCGGGCGCACGTCAGACCCTGACGACTCTGACGGACCCTACTCTCCCGTGAGGGAAGAGTTGGCTCTGCGTGGTGATCATCACCTCGCCCCGAGGTGGCCTGGCCCGTCCTTGTTCGCCATCGCGGCGGTGGCGGTCCCCGCCGGCGTTGCGCGCTGCCGGGCAGGCAAAGCCCGCGCTGGTACGGCGGTCGGTGGTGGCCGCCGGGGGTCCCGGGCGTCGCCCGGAGAGCGTACCCTCGCCAGGGTGTTCCGCGGGACGGCACGTACCTCGCTGGCGGCGCTGACGGCGGTCGCGGTCGGCGCCGGGCTGGCCGGATGCGCCGCCGGATCGACCGGCCAGACGCCGGTCTGGCGCGCGGCCACGTCGGGTCCGACGCCCTCCGCCACCGCAACCGCGACGCCGGAGCCGAGCGCGCCGGCCGAGGTGCGGCTGGCCTTCGCCGGCGACGTCCACTTCACCGGCCGCACCCTGGGCCTGCTCGACGATCCGGAGACGGCCTTCGGGGCGATCGCGTCGACGCTGCGCGACGCCGACGTCGCGCTGCTCAACCTGGAGACGGCGGTGACCGACCGGGGCACCCCACAGCCGAAGACCTACCATTTCCGGGCCCCGAAGACCGCCTTCGCGGCACTGCGCGCGGCCGGGGTCGACGCGGTGTCGATCGCCAACAATCACATCCTCGACTACGGCCAGCAGGGGCTCTCCGACACCCTCGACGCCGCCGCGGAAGCCCGGTACCCGGTGTTCGGCGCGGGCCGCGACGCCGACGCGGCGTATGCGCCCTGGCTCACCACCGTACGAGGGCTGCGGATCGCGGTGCTCGGCATGTCGCAGGTGCACGACCTGGCCGGGTCGTGGCGGGCCACGGACAGCCGACCGGGGGTGGCAATGGCGTTCGATCCCGCCCGGGCCACGGCCGCGGTGCGTTCGGCCCGGGAGCAGGCCGACCTGGTCATCGTCTTCATGCACTGGGGCGTCGAGGGCAGGTCGTGCCCGAGCGGGGAGATGAAGACGTTCGCCGGAAAGCTCTCCGCGGCCGGCGCCGACATCGTGGTCGGTACGCACGCGCACACGCTGCTGGGCGACGGCTGGCTGGGCGCGACCTACGTGCACTACGGACTGGGCAACTTCCTCTGGTACGGAAAATCGCACAGCACGGACTCCGGTGTACTGAACCTGGTCGTACGCGGCCGGACAGTGGTGGACAGCCGGTTCGTCCCGGCGGTGGTCTCCGGCAGCGGTCAGCCGGTGCCGGCCACCGGCCGTGGCGAGCAGCGCATCCTCGACAAACTCGCCACCGCACAGCGGTGCACCGGCTCGGCGGCGAAGCGCCCCGGATAGCGGGGCGGGCGGCGCCTGGGGAGTGTCCGGGGTGGGCGATAGCGTCAGCCCCATGAGCGTGCTCGACCGCCGCGCCCTCAACCGGGCGCTCCTGTCCCGCCAGCTCCTGCTGCAGCGGCACGACATGCCGGTCGCCGACGCCCTCGAGCACCTGGTGGGGTTGCAGGCGCAGGAGCCGTTGGAGCCGTACGTCGGGTTGTGGAGCCGGCTGGCCGGCTTCCAGCCGTCGGCGCTGGCCGGGTTGCTGCTGAGTCGCGAGGCGGTCCGCACGCTGCTGATGCGCCGCACGCTGCACCTGGTGACCGCACGGGACTGCCTCGCGCTCCGGCCCGTGCACCAGGCGATGCTGGTCAAACGCATGTGGTCGACGTTGCGCCGGGTGCTGCCCGGCGTCGACCTCGACGAGCTGACGAAACTGGGCCGGCCGCTGTTCGAGGAGCGCCCGCGCATGCTGACCGACGCGGCCCGCGTGATCGCCGACCGCTGGCCGGGGGTGGAGCCGCGCTGGCTGGGTGACGCGCTCAGCACCCTCGTGCCGCTCGTGCAGGTGCCACCCCGCGGTGTCTGGGGCGAGCGTGGCGCGGCGCACAACACCACCATCGAGGCGTGGCTGGGCCGCCCGCTGGAGCCGGCCTCGCCGGCCACCGTCGACGCGCTGGTCCTGCGCTACCTCGCCGCCTACGGCCCGGCGGCCAGTGCTGACATCCGCGCCTGGTCGGGGCTGAGCGGGCTGCGCGAGTCGGTCCAACGGTTGCGACCGCGGTTGCGCACGTTCCGCGACGAGCGCGGCCGCGAGCTGCTCGACGTGCCCGACGGCGCGCTGCCCGACCCGGAGACCCCGGCGCCGCCGCGCTTCCTGCCGGCGTTCGACAACGCCGTGCTCGGCTACGACGACCGCAGCCGCGTCATCGACACCGAGCATCGTGGGCTGAGCGTCGCGGGTGCCCGCTTCCTGCTGGTCGACGGCCGGGTCGCGGGCACCTGGGCGGTCACCGTCGACGACGGCGCGGCGACGTTGCGGATCACGTCGCTGCGCACCCTTACGGCGGATCAGCGCGACGCCGTCCTCGCCGAGGGCGAGAGCCTGCTGACCATGGTCCAGCCCGAGCCACGGCGCGCCAATCACGTCATGATCACGTAGGGGTAGCGGCCGCCCTAGGCATGTTCGTCGGCCGGCGGTGGGTCCGGACGACGCTGGCGGCATTGGCGCTTCGGCCGGATATGACACCGGCACCCGGCCGGTCGGTGTCGTGATGTGACAACCGGCCGCGCACGCCGCGTCGATGCCCCACAACCGTTGGGCAGATCGGTGATCCTGCCCCGTCCGGTGCGGACACCGGAGAGGATGTGACGGAGCGGAGCCCATCGGGATGACGGTGCCGCACGGACCTCACCAGAGAGGGGAGCTGTTGTGCAAGCGATCACTGTGCGGGATCGAGAGGCCGGACTGGCCGGGCTGACGCTGACCGAGCTGCCGCACCCGCATCTGGCGGAGAACGAGGTCATGGTGCGCGTGCACGCGGCAGGGTTCACCCCCGGGGAGTTGACCTGGCCGGGGACCTGGACCGACCGGGCCGGGCGGGACCGTACCCCGTCCGTTCCCGGGCACGAGGTGTCCGGTGTCGTGACCGAGCTGGGCTACGGCACCACGGGGCTGAGCGTGGGACAGCGGGTGTTCGGCCTGACCGACTGGACGCGTAACGGTTCGCTGGCCGAGTACGTGGCCGTCGAGGCACGCAACCTCGCCCCGCTGCCCGCGGACGTCGACCACGCGGTGGCCACGGCCGGGGTGATCTCCGGACTGACCGCCTGGCAGGCCCTCTTCGTCCACGCCCGCGTCGAACCGGGTCAGACCGTCCTGATCCACGGCGCCGCGGGCGGTGTCGGCTCGCTCGCGGTCCAGCTCGCCCGCGAGGTGGGCGTACGAGTAATCGGCACCGGCCGTGCGCGCGACCGGGACACCGCGCTGAAGCTCGGCGTCGCCGCGTTCGTGGATCTCGAGAACGAGAGTCTGGAGCACGTCGGACAGGTCGATGTGGTCTTCGACGTGATCGGCGGCGACATCCGGGACCGCTCGACCGCACTCGTGCGTCCCGGCGGCACGCTCGTCACCATCGCCGGCCCGCCGGAGGTCCAGCCCCAGAACGGTCGCGCGGTCTTCTTCGTCGTCGAAGCCGACCGCTCTCAACTCACCGAACTGGCCGCGCGACTGCGCGACGGACGACTCACCCCGAACATCGGAGCGATCCGGCCCCTGTCGGAGGCGGTGGCCGCATTCGGGCCCGACGCCCCCCGAGCGCCCGGGAAGGTCATCATCCGCGTCACGGACGAGGACTAGGGACGCTCCCGCGCCGCACTCCCCGCGTCCGACGTGCCGAATCCCGGCTCCAGGACCACCACCGCGGTCTCGGACGGCCGCCGCGCCGCGAAGCCGTCGAGATTCGTGTCGATCTCGCACCAGCGGGCCCACAGCCTCGACCGCTCGTCACCGGTCGCGGCGCGACCGCGTACCGGTCGCTGCCCGTCGACCAGGTCGACGGTCACGTCCGGGTGCGCCTGCAGGTTGAGCCACCAGGCGGGCTCGGCCGCGCCCCACCCGTTCATCGCCAACGTGACCAGGTTCGGCCCGTCCTCGACGTACCCGAGGATGACGCTGTGCTGCTGACCGGTGCGGCGCCCGGTGGTGGTCAGCCGTAGCGTGCCCCAGCGGTTCGCGCGTGGCCGCCACAGGCCGACCCGGCCGTGGCAGACCCGGTACAGGCCCCGGTGCACCGACCAGGCCAGACGGATGAACCAGCGCGGCGGGAGCCACGGCGTGTTCGCTCGGTTCCGGACCGACATGACGACCTCCCACACCCGGGGGCGCCATGGTACGAACAGGATGCCAGCCGAGAGGGCGGCCGAGGGGCTCGACGCTGAGCCACTCGGCCGCCCGCTGAGCCGGAGCGTGCTCCGCCGGGCAGGCGAGGTGCCTAGCGAAGCGACCGGAGGCCGGAGCGCACCTCCTCCACGAGGATTCGCGGCTGCTCCCACGCCGCGAAGTGACCGCCCTTGTCGACCCGGTTGTAGTGGATCAGATCCGGGTACGCCCGCTCCGTCCAGCTCTTCGGGGCCCGGTAGAGCTCGTCCGGGAAGACGCTCACGGCGACGGGGATCGTGACACCCTTGACGCCGAAGAACGAGAACCTGTTCTCCGCGTAGAGTCGCGCCGCGGAGACCCCCGAGTTCGTCAGCCAGAAGTGGGTGATGTTGTCGAGGACGTCGTCGCGCGTCAGGCCCTCGGGCACCCCGGCGAAGGACCGGGAGATCAGAGCCAGGCTGGCCGCGTCATGGTCGAGCATCCAGGCGGCCAGGAAGACGGGCGAGTCCGCCAACCCGGTCAGCGTCTGCGGGCGAGCAGCCATCTGAAGCGCGTACGTGACGTGCTTCCACACGAAGTCGAGCTGCTCGCACGCCTGCCTCTCGTCCGGTGCGAGATCGGACGGCAGCGACTCGAGGGCGTTGGCCGCTCCGATGATGTTCCGGTGGAACAGGTTGTCGATCTCGGCCGGGACCACGCCGGGCATGTTGGTGTGGATGCCGATCAGCCCGTCCGGCGCTGCCGCGGCCATCAGGTCCACGACGATCGCACCCCAGTCGCCGCCCTGCGCCGCGAACCGGTCGTAGCCGAGGCGCTTCATCAGCTCGACCCAGGCGCGGGCGACGCGGTCCGGGCCCCACCCGGTCGTCGTGGGCTTGCCCGAGTACCCGTAGCCGGGCATCGACGGAATCACCACGTGGAATGCGTCCTCCGCGGTGCCGCCGTGTGCGGTGGGATCGGTCAGTGGCTCGATGATCTTGAGCTGTTCGATGATCGAGCCCGGCCAGCCGTGCGCGACGATGAGCGGCAGGGCGTTCTCGTGCTTCGACCGCACGTGGACGAAGTGGATGTCGAGGCCGTCGATCTCGGTGATGAACTGCGGCAGGGAGTTCAGCCTGGCCTCGACCTTGCGCCAGTCGTACTCCGAGGCCCAGTAGCGCGCGAGTTCCTTCATCGTGGCGAGCTGCGGGCCCTGCGACTGGTCGTCGACAGTCTCCTTCTCGGGCCAGCGCGTGGCCAGGATGCGCTTTCGCAGCTCCTTGAGCTCCGCCTCCGGGACCTCGACCCGGAACGGCCGGATCGCGGGCACGTCCTGTGTGGCAGACATGCAGGGTGTCCTTTCTGTGCTGATGGGTAATTGAACGGGCGTTCTGCCCTTTGCCGCTGACAAACGGCATGTGCCGGCCTTCTTTCGCACGAGGGCGTCCGGGTGGGGCCGTTGTCCTGGCGGGGCGCCCCTCGTGCACCGGCCCGTCCACGATCGCCGAGGCGGGCGCGCGTCGCCCCAGGGAAACCCCCGGGTCCGGCCCCGTGGCCGAACCCCGGGGTGGCGCTCTTCGCGCCTCGGATCGGCGACCTTTGGGCAGGTCACGTCCGGTCTGGGGTGACTCGCCACGTCCGCCCCGAACCCGCGAGGTCACGTCCGGGTCGGCATTGACCCGGAGAGCGCCGACCCGATTTGACTAAAATGACCGCATTGGTCGCGCGGCCTGGCGCGCCGCGACCAGGAAGATCGACGCATGGGGGTGCCCGCCATCGACACGCGCGTCGAACTGCGAGGCCGAGGCCGGGAGCTGGCCGCGTTGGAGCGGGTGCTCGCCCGGGTACGGGCCGGGGGCAGTGCGGTCCTGGTCCTTCGCGGGGAGGCCGGGATCGGCAAGACCGCGTTGCTGGATCACGCAGCCGGCCGGGCGGCCGGGTTCCGCACCGTGGCCATCGCGGGCATCGAGTCGGAGATGGAGCTGCCATTCGCCGTCCTCCATCAGCTCTGCGCGCCGCTGCTGGGTCGGCTCCACGAGTTGCCCGGACCGCAGCGCGATGCGTTGTCCATCGCGTTCGGGCTGCGGGAGGGCGAGGCACCCAGCCCGTTTCTCGTCGGACTGGCGGTGCTCGGACTGCTGGCCGGCGCCGCCGAGGACCAGCCGTTGGCCTGCCTCGTCGATGACACGCAGTGGCTCGATGCCGAGTCCATGCGGGTGCTGGCGTTTGTCGCCAGGCGGTTGATGGCCGAACCGATCGCCCTGATCTTCGCCCTGCGGGAGCCGGCTCGCGAGCTGGCCGGTCTGCCGGAGCTGGTCGTGGATGGCCTCAGCGAGGCCGACGCGCGTGCCCTCCTGGCGTCGGCCTGCCCCGCCCCGCTCGACCCGCTGGTGCGGGACCGGATCGTCGCCGAGGCTCACGGCAATCCGATGGCCCTGCTGCATCTGCCACATGCGCTCGGACCCGCCGAGCTGGCGGGCGGGTTCTGGCTCGCCGGCCGGGACCCCCTGGCGAACCACCTGGAGGATGCCTTCCACCAGCAGTTCCTGTCCCTACCGCCGGACAGTCAGCGGCTGTTGGTGATCGCCGCGGCTGAGCCGACCGGAGACGCAAGCCTGCTGTGGCGCGCAGCCGATCTGCAGGCGATCCCGGCGGACGCCGCATGCCCGGCCGAGAGCAGAGGACTGGTCGAGTTCGGTGCCAGGGTGCGCTTCCGCCACCCGCTGGTGCGCTCCGCCGTCTACCAACGGACGCCCCCGGCGGATCGTCGGACGGCGCACCGAGCCTTGGCGCAGGCCACCGATCCCCACCTGGATCCCGACCGCAGGGCGTGGCACCGCGCTCAGGCCGCCCCCGGGCCCGACGAGAGCGTCGCCGCCGACTTGGAGCGCTCGGCCGACCGCGCGCAGGGCAGGGGCGGAGCCGCTGCCGCCGCCTCCTTCCTGCGGCGGGCGGCGGAGCTGACGCCCGATCCCGCGCGACGCGTCGCCCGAGCGCTGGCAGCCGCGCAGCTCGACATCGAGGCCGGTGGCGCGGAACAGGCCGACAACCTGCTGGCGGTCGCGGAGGCGGGCCCACTGGACGACCTGCGGCGGGCCCGGCTCGAGCGGTTGCGAGCCCGGTTGGTGTTCTCCCGGCTCCGCTGCGGTACCGCACCGCGGCTTCTGCTCGACGCCGCGGACCGACTCGCGCCCCTCGACGCCGCCCTCGCCCGTGACACGCTGCTGGAAGCGTTCGGCGCGGCGATCTTCGCCGGCCGTCTCAGTGAGGGGCCCGAGCAGCGGGCGGTGGCCGAGGCGGTCCGCGCCGGACCCTCGCCGCCGACGCCGGCACGGGAGCTCGACGTCCTCCTGGACAGCATGGCGGGGCTGATCATCGATGGCCACGCCGCTGGTGTCGACGCCCTGAAGCGTGCGCTGCACATCGTCCGGCAGGAGCAGAGATCCGGTGCGACGGCCGCGGACAGCCGCTGGCTGTGGCTGGCGTTCCGGGTGATACCCGAGCCGCTCGTTCCGGAGTTGTGGGACGACGACGCTTGGCACGAGATGGCGAACGCCGCCGTCCGCATCGCTCGCGAAACGGGGGCCCTCTCCGTCCTCCCGATGGCTCTGACCTACAAGGCGGGCTACCACGTCTTCGCGGGAGAGTTCGGTACCGCCTCGGCTCTGATCGACGAAGCGACCGCCATCTCGGCGGCCACCGGCGGCGCGCCGATGATGTACACGTCGCTGGTCCTCAACGCCTGGCGTGCAGAGGAAACCGAGGCGATGGACCTCATCGAGACGACCATCGAGGAGGTGAGCGCCCGGGGTGAGGGACGGACGGTCAGCCTCGCCCATTACGCGACCGCAGCGCTGTACAACAGCCTCGGCCACTACGAGACGGCGCTGGCCGCGGCGATCCGGGCATGCCAGTACGAGGACCTGGGCTTCTTCGGGTGGGCGCTGGCGGAACTGATCGAGGCTGCCGCCCGCAGCGGGCAGCCGGAGTCCGCCGCGGCGGCGCTGGACAAGCTCACCGTACGCACTCGCGCGAGCGGAACGCCGTGGGCCCTGGGCGTGGAGGCCTGCTCCCGGGCGCTCCTCAGCGACGACCAGGTTGCCGATGCGCTCTACCGGGAGGCGATCGAGCACCTCGGACGGTGTCGGATCGTCGTCCACCTGGCCCGCGCCCGCCTGCTGTACGGCGAGTGGCTGCGTCGCCGGAACCGCCGGCAGGAGAGCCGCACCCAGCTACGTTCCGCCTACGACGCCTTCAGCCGGATGGGAGCCGAGGGCCTCGCCGAGCGCGCCCGCAGGGAGCTTCTGGCCACCGGGGAGACCGTACGCAAGCGGCGGACCGGAACGGCCACCGAACTCACCAGTCAGGAGGCACAGATCGCCAGGCTGGCCAGGGACGGACATACCAACAGCGAGATCGCGGCCCAGATGTTCATCAGCCCCCGCACCGTGGAGTGGCACCTCGGCAACGTGTTCGGCAAGCTCGGAGTCAGCTCACGCCGGCAGCTCCGCACGGCGCTCTCCCCGCCGAAGGCATGACCGGCAGCCGACGCCCCTCGCACCGATGAGGGGCACCCCCTAGAGCCCCTATCGTCCGCGGAACGCCCCCGGGCATCACGGGCCCACCCCCGGCGCACGGATCCCCGTCCCCCCTGGCTTCGCGAGCGGTGCCGGCCCGGATCGGGCCGGCAAGCTTGCGGGCGCATCCCCGATGTGCCGTCCCGGCGTCGGCCATAGCGTCGCTGTCGACGCTCGATGGCCCTCTTCCGAGGAGTACCCGTACATGGACTCGTACCAGACCCTGCACGCGGATTCGTACCAGAGTGCGCAGGCGGACACCCAGCAGCCCGCGCACGTGGAATCGCACCAGACGGTGCACGCGGAGGGGCACCAGACCCTGCACGACTTCGTGCTCAACCTGGTCACCGATTCGGCCGCGCTGTCGGCCTTCGAGCTCGACCCGCAGGGCGAGCTCCTGGCGGCGGGGCTGACCGACATCACCGTCGCGGACGTGCAGGAGGTCGTCCCGCTGGTGGTCGACCACGTCCCGGCGTACGGCGTTTCGGCGGTCACCTCGGTGACCGGCCAGCTCGGCTTCGGGCCGCTGGTGACCGACGCCACCGACGTGGTCGGCCAGCTGCAGAACGTCACGCAGCAGATCACCGTCAGCAGTTCGGCCGGTGGGGTGAACGTGGCGGCCGGCGCCCTGGGCGCGATCGCCGTGGACCCGAGCAGCGTGACGGCAGGGGCGTACGTGCTGCCGGGGATCGGCGTGGGCGTCGGGCCGGACGGCCTGGCCACGGACCTGACCGGGGTGCACGACGTGGCCCACACGCTCGACGCGGACGTGGTGGGCGCGGTGGAGGTCGCGACCGCCCCGGCGGTCGGGGACGTCACCACCACGGTCGCCAGCCCGGACGCGCTGCTGGCGACCACCGACTCGGGCCTGCTCGGCGTCGCCGACGGCCTGCTCGGCGGCCCCCTCGCCGGCACGCACGGCCAGGTGGAGGGCGTCGTCGGTTCGCTCGGAGTCGACGACACCCTGGGTGGGCTGGGCCTGGGCGACGGCTCCGGCGGCGTGCTCCTGCCGGTGGACGTGCCGTCCACCGTGGGCGGCGTGACGGGTCAGGTGGACGGAGTTCTCTCCGGGGTGACTGGCGGCGTCGACGCGGGCGTGAGCGGTCACGTCCACGGTGACGCCGGCGCGCACGGTGAGGTTTCGGCGTCGACGACCGGGCCGCTGGGCATCGCCGACGGCCTTCTCTGACCGTCGGCGGGAAACGTCGGCGGGACGGGGGAGAGGGCCGGACCGTCGCGCGGGACCGGTCCTCTCTTCTCCGACACAGGACACGACGGCCACGACGGCCACGTTGACCGCCGGGGACCCCGACCGGGGCCGGCGGTCAGCGCGTGCGGGCCAGCAGGGCGCGGGTCGCCTCGACGATGGCGGTCACGCCGATGCCCGCCTGGTCCATCAGCTCGGTGGGCGTTCCCGAGGTGGGCAGCCCCCGTACCGCCAGCCGGGTCACCCGGGCGGGCACGGCGAGGTCCGCCAGCGACTCGAGGACGGCGGAACCGAGCCCGCCCTGCGGGTAGTGGTCCTCGACGACCACCAGCCGGCCGCCCGTGTCCCGGACGGCGCCCAGCAGCCGGTCGGAGTCCAGGGGCTTGACCGAGTACAGGTCGATGACCCGGGCGTTGATGCCCTCGCCCGCCAGTTCGTCGGCGGCGGCGAGGCAGTTGTGCACCGTCACCCCGGCGCCGATGAGCGCGACGTGGTCGTCGCCGCCGCCGCGCACCTGCTTGCTACCGCCGATCGGGAAGGTCTCGTCGTTGTCGTAGAGGACGGGGTACCCGCCCCGGGTGGTGCGCACGTAGGTGATGCCGGTGCAGTCGACCATCTGGGCGACCAGCGCGACGCAGGACACGGCGTCACTGGGGTAGAGGACGGTGGAGCCGTGGATGGCGCGCATGGCGGCCAGGTCCTCCAGCCCCATCTGCGACGGGCCGTCCGCCCCGATCTCCACGCCGGCGTGGGACCCGGACAGGGCGATGTCGGCGCGGGAGATGGCGGCCATCCGGATGAAGTCGTAGGCGCGGGAGAGGAAGGCGGCGAAGGTCGAGGCGAAGGGCCGGTAGGCGCGCACCTGCAGGCCGACCGCCGCGGCGACCATCTGCTGTTCGGAGATGAACATCTCGAAGAACCGGTCGGGGTACGCCTCGGCGAACCGGTCGGCGCGGGTGGAGTCGCTGACCTCGCCATCGAGGGCGACCACGTCCGGCCGTGAGCCGAGCGCGCGCAGCGCGTCGCCGTACGCGTTCCGGGTGGCCACCTTCGCGCCCCGGTCGTAGCGCGGCAGCTCCGGTGGCCCGCCGGTCTGGGTGGCGGCGGGCGGGGCCGGTTCGGGCCGCGGCCCGGTGACGCGGATCTGGCGTACGCCGCCGAGGGCCTCGACGGCCCGCTCGGCCTGCTCCGGTTTCATCGGCTTGCCGTGCCAGCCCGGCTGGTTCTCGACGTCGGGCACCCCTCTGCCCTTGACTGTCCGCGCGAGCACGACGGTGGGGCCGGTCGCCTGCCGGGCTCGGCCGAGCGCGTCGTCGACGGCCACCAGGTCGTGGCCGTCGACGACGATCGCCTGGCAGCCGAACGCCTCGACCCGTCGCCGGTAGGTGTCCAGATCCCAGGCCAGCTCGGTCTCCCCGCGCTGCCCGAACCGGTTCACGTCGACGATCGTGGTGAGGTTGTGCAGGCCGTAGTGGCCGGCCTTGTCCAGGGCCTCCCAGACGGAGCCCTCGGCCGTCTCGCTGTCCCCGCAGAGCACCCACACGTGGAACGGCAGCCGGTCGAGGTACCGACCAGCCAGCGCGATCCCGACGCCGACGGGCAGCCCCTGACCGAGCGAACCGGTGGCGACGTCGACCCAGGGCAGCGCCGGCGTCGGGTGTCCCTGCAGGCGCGACCCGAACTGACGGTACGTGTCGACCAGCTCCTGGTCGGTGATCGCCCCGACGGCTTTGAAGACCGCGTACAGCAGCGGCGAGGCGTGGCCCTTGGAGAAGATCAGATGGTCGTTGGCGCGACCGCCCGGGTCCGCCCAGTCGTACCGCAGGTGCCGGGAGATCAGCACGGCGAGCAGGTCGGCGGCGGACAGGCTCGACGTCGGGTGACCGGAGCCGGCCTTCGTGCTGCACCTGATCGAGTCCACCCGCAACTGGGCGGCGAGCTCCGCCAGGTGGCTGACGTCCTCCGCCCGCAGGGTGCGCTCCGCTTCCATCGTCACCGGCATCACCTCCCGCTGACCGGCTCCGCACCCACGCTAGTCAAGAAGGCGCGGCGTCGTCCGGTAACGCCGATTTGGCGCCGGTGTGAATCAGGTGGCGGGCCGACGCGACGGTGGTGCGGGCGCCTCGCCCGGGTGTCTCCGCTCGCGGATCGCGTCCCACACCGCCACTGCGGCCAGGACGACGACCTGGGCGATGGCGGCGGTCGCCGGTGTCCGGGCGACCGTCAGCGGCACCAGGGCGGCAAGCGCGAGCAGCCCGACGACCCGGGACGCGGAGACCCGGGCGAACACCTGGTACTCCAGGAGGGAACGTCCGGCCAGGAACAGCGCGGGCCCGCCCAGGATGACCGCGAGCCACAACGGGTCCTCGTGCCCGACCGGATTGTCGATGACCAGTGCGTGGGAGACGCCGGTCGCGAGGATGCCGGCCACGATGATCAGGTGGGTCTGGACCGCTGACCAACCGAGGCGGGCCGGGTCGGGGACGGTCTCAATGGCCGCGGGAAACAGCGCCCCGGCACGGTGAAAGTAGCTTCGCCAGATGAGCACCGTGCTGGCAAAGGACACCACGGTGGGTGCCACCCGGTCGGGGGTGAACCTTTCGGCGAACGTCAGTCCGGTGAGCAGGATCGTCTCTCCGAGCGTGATGATGACGAACTGCTGAAAGCGTTCGGCGAGATGCTCGCCGGCGATTCTCCAGTCGTGCAATCGGGTGCGGCCGAACCGTGGTACCGGCCAGCCGAGGAAGAGCCCCGTGTAGTCCAGTGCCAGCGCCAGCGTCCACAGGATCCCGCGTGTGGGACTCTGTGCGAAGAGGGCGGCCCCGGCGAGCCAGGGGACGGCGGACAGCGCCGCCCAGCAGAGCGCCCGCGCGGGGGCGTGGCCCTCGCGGTCGTACCGTCCGAGCATCAGGACGACGGGCTTGCCGAGTTGGATGGCGACGTACGTGATTGCGAAGACCACCGCCCGGTCGCCGAACGCGTGGGGCAACGTGACCGCGATGATCATGCTGCCGAACATGATCCAGACGATCACCGGTTGGACCGCCCGTTCCCGCGGCCCGAGGACGCTGGTCACGAACGCCGCGTGGATCCAGACCAGCCAGAGCGCGAGCAGCAGCAGCACCGTCTGGCCGAGTTCCGGCAGGACGATCCGCCGCTCCGTCGTGAAGTCCTCGATCAGACGCTCGGAGAACCGGGTGAGCGCGAAGACGAAGACCAGGTCGAGAAGCAGCTCGCCCTCGCGGGCCTGAAGCAGTCCCGCCAGCCACCGATCGTCATGTCCCGCCCACTCCGTGCGCGTCGGGCCAGTGCTGGTGCAGTCGTACCACGCTGGTCGTGGCCCCCGGCGCGGATGAGCGGAAGCCCGGTCCGCCGCATGGGCACCCGGGCGCTTCCGGGTCGCCGTGCGGCCGAGTGTGGGGTGGCCGGCGCGAACGTCGAGCCGATCGAGTGGTGAAAATCTCAATGACGTCGTTCCGGGCGACAGGAATGCATTTGGCCGCAGCTCACGACTGTTTCGCGTCGCGCGTCGACGGTCACCGGCGCGAGCCGGAATCGCCGCGCGTCCAGCACCGACGGAATCGGCGAGAAATGGCGTGACCTGTGCTTCTACCCGCTGCCGCTGCCGTACGCCTTCGGGGGCCGGAATCACGGCACGGATATGGTGGCGCACGCGCCGGATGCGCGGCCGCCATTGCCTGCTCGGTGGTGACGAGGTGGGGGACGTGGAGAAGGAAACGCAGGGGCAGCATCGGGGACCGCGACGGCGGGGGCGACGGCCGACGCCTCCTGATCCCGGTTCCGGCCCGGTGGGCGCCTTCGCCGACCGCCTGTGGCGGTTGAAGCAGGACGCGGGCGATCCCTCGTACGAGGAGATGTCGGTGCGCCTGGGCGCCGCGGCCTCGAAGTCGTCCCTGGCCGCCGCGGCGCAGGGCCGGAGTCTTCCCAGTTGGGAGACGACCTGGGAATTCGTCCGGGTTCTCGCCGTCGACCGGCTCGGCCACGACCCGCGGGCCACCGAGAAGGAGTGGCGGGACCGCTGGATACGGACCAGGGCCGCCGGGCAGCCGACGGACACCACGTCGGCGGCCGACGTGGCACCGGAACCGGCGGCGGAGACGGCCACGGCGGCCGGCGTCATGCCTGAACCGGCCGGGGTGGCGGCGACGTCCACGGCGTCCGAGGCGACGCCACGGTCCGCGACCGGCGAGGTCGAGGAGCCCGGCCGGGCGCGCCGTCGACGCGTCGGCGTCGGCGTCGGTGCGGCCGTGGCCGCCCTCGCCGGCGCCGTGCTCGCCGTCGTCATGGTCGACCGGCAGACGGGCGGAAGCGATGCCGGCGTGACACCACCGGTCGCCGCCTCGCCCGACCATGACGACTCCCGGTTCGAAGGCGACATCACCTATCCCGACGGGTCGCTGGTGCCGCCCGACTCCTCGTTCACGAAGGTCTGGAGGATCCGCAACACGGGCACCGTGCCGTGGGCGAACCGCTACCTGGCGCGGGTGAACGACGCGCCCTGCCAGGCGCCGACAGCCGTCGCCATCCCGCAGACGAGCCCGGGAGAGGCCGTGGACATCGCGGTGACCGTCCGCACGCCGAGCAAGCCGGGCCACTGCAAGATCTACTGGAAGATGGCCGACGAGCAGGGACGAACGCACTTCCCGCTCAAGCGTCCGGTGTTCCTGGACGTACGGGTCGGTGGCTCGTGACCCGGTGGTGAGGCGGCGAAGCCCTGCCGGATCCCATCGGCAGGGCTTCGCCCCCGTTCCTGCTCCGCGCCCGCACACCGGATCGGTCGCCCGGCGGCGGAGGAGAGAGCTGCCCGAACGGGTCAGCCGCAGTTGGTGCCGCGCTTGCCCCCCTCGGTGCCGCTGATGCGGCCCATCCAGTCCACGCACCTGTCCGCCGCGGACAGGTAGATCGGACCGGCGTAGGACCGGTAGTAGCCGCCGTCGTAGGCCGTCCAGTGGTTTCCGACCGGGTGAATTGCGAGGCCCGCCTCGACGAGCACCGCCGAGCCGGCGGTGTTCCGCTTGGCGACCACGCAGTTCTTGCCCGTGGCCGAGTTGTAGGTGAGGAACACGGTCCCCTTGGAGCCGATCGGGGCGGAGTTCACCACGCCGTAGCCGGACCCGCACTCGCCCCCGTAGGTGGCCGCGTACGCCGGGGTCGCCGCTGCCAACGCTCCGGCCATCACGGCGGCGGTGACGGTGGCGGTTGCGGCGGTGGTCCTGACGAGCTTCATGTGTCGTCCTCCGTGCTTGCTGGTCGGGTCTGTCGGTCGGGTCAGCCGCAGTTGGTGCCGTAGCGGGTCTTGGAGGCGGTTCCAATGGTGCCGCCCCAGTCGACGCACGAGCCCGCCGCCGACACGTAGACCGGCCCGGCGTAGGTGGTGAAGTTGCCGCTGTCCTTGGCCCAGGAGGAGGTGCCGGAACGGCGCAGGTAGGCCTCCATCAGCGTGGCGGTGCCGGGCCTCTCCCGCAGGGTGACGACGCAGTTCTTGCCCGAGGACGAGTTGTAGGTCAGGTAGACCGTGCCCCGCAGGTCGGGAAGGTCGATCAGGTTGACGACGCCGTAACCGGAGCCGCACTGCCCGCCGTAGAGCGCGGCCTGTGCCGGTGCGGCATGAACCACGGTCCCCGCCGTCACGGCGGCGGCCGTGAGTCCCAGCGCGGCGATCCTCTGCGAAATACGCACGACGAAGTTCCCTTTCTGCTGTGGGTGATTGCGCATCGACGCTGGCACCCGGCGCCGGCCGACACCAAGCCATCTGCGTCCAGTGATCGTCCACTGGACAATGTGGAAAAAGGTCACCCAGTTCAGCGGGGAGGAGTGCCGCCTCGACCGACCGGACGGCTCCGCGCGGATCAGCCGTCGACGGGCCGGGTGCCGTCGTCGAGGTCACCGACGAGCGAGTCCGGGGCACGCATGCGCCAGGCGTTGGTGACGAGTTCTTCCAGGCGGTCGACACCGACCTGCGTCAGCCGCAGCATGACCAGGGGAAGGCCGTCGTATGCGGGCGTGGTGAAGAAGAGGTCGGGCTCGCCGAGGAGCAGTGCCTGCTTCTCCGCCTCGTCGCCGACGTACAGCACGGCGATGTCGGTGCGGATCAGCCGCGGCGCACCGGGTCGGCGTTCCGGGTAGGACCAGACGAACCCCTTGTCGGCGACCCGGAAGTCGAAGCCCGCACTGTCGATCTCGACCACGTGCGGCAGCGCCAGCGCCAACCGGCGCACGTCGTCGGCGTCAGCCATCGAGGTCGCTCCCGCACACCGGGTCCAGCATGGCGACAGCCTAACCACGCGGTGGTGCGCGGGTGGATCAGCAAGCCAGCCTTAGCTGCCCGTTAAGTAACGGCCCGTCTGGTGCACGCGGTGGGCGTACTCGGCAGACTGGGGCGATGCCCGCCCGCGACCAGCCCCGTGCCCGCCGCCGTCGTGCCCAGGCGATCGTCGCGGCGGTCGTCGTACTCGCCGTGGCGGTCGCGGTCGGCGTCTGGTCGTTTCGGGACCGGGCCGGCGGCGGTGCACCGGCGCCCGGCGGCGCGGCGGCCCTCGGTGCCGGCCCGGCGGGCGGCACCTCCGTCTGCGCCGGCCGGGCGGTCCGGGCGGCGCGCGAGCTGCGGGGCATGTGGATCACGACGGTGAACAACATCGACTGGCCGAGCCGACGCGGTCTCCCGGCCGAGACGGTGCGGGCGGAGTTCCGGAGCTGGCTGGACCTGGCCGTGCGGCACAACCACAACGCGGTCTTCGTGCACGTGCGGCCGAGCGGGGACGCGCTCTGGCCGTCGAGGTACGCGCCGTGGTCGGAGTGGTTGACCGGGCGACGCGACGGCCGCGACCCCGGCTGGGACCCGATGGAGTTCATGGTCGCCGAGGCGCACGCGCGCAACCTGGAGTTCCACGCCTGGTTCAACCCGTACCGGGGCGGGCAGCCGGCGACGGTGGGCGGGCCCGGCCCCAGGCTGGACCGGCTCGCGCCGACCCACCCATTGCGGCAGCACCCCGACTGGGCGGTGACCTATCCCAGCGCCGACCAGCCCGGAAGCCGGCTGTACTTCAATCCGGGCATCCCGGCGGCGCGCACGTTCGTCGAGGACTCGATGCTGGAGGCGGTCCAGCGGTACGACGTCGACGGGGTGCACTTCGACGACTTCTTCTACCCGTATCCGGAGGCCGGACAGGACTTCCCGGACGACGCGGCGTTCGCCCGGTACGGCCGCGGGTTCACCGACAAGCACGCCTGGCGCCGGGACAACGTGAACACGCTGGTCCGCGAGATGAGCGAGCGGATCAAGGCGATCAAGCCGTGGGTGAAGTTCGGCATCAGCCCGTTCGGCATCTGGCGCAACAAGCGCACCGACCCGGCCGGCTCGGCCACCGCCGGTCTGCAGAGCTACGACGACATCTACGCGGACACGCGGCTGTGGGTACGCGAGGAGTGGCTGGACTACGTGGTGCCGCAGCTCTACTGGCACATCGGGTTCGGCAGGGCCGACTACGCCAAGCTGCTGCCGTGGTGGACGGCCACGGTTCGGGGCACCCGGGTGCAGCTCTACATCGGCCAGGCCGACTACCGGGTCGGCGAGCGCGGCGCCTGGCGCGACCCGGCAGAGCTGGACCGTCAGCTCGCCCTCAACCGCCGCTACGGCGTCAGCGGGAGCGTCCATTTCAGCGCCCGGCAGGTGCGCGCCGACAAGCTCGGCGCGGTCAGCCGGTACCGCGGGGCGCACTACGCCGACCCGGCGCTGGTGCCCACGATGGCGCAGCTGCCGGCGGCGCCTCCGGTGGCACCCGCGGTCACCGGCGCGCGGCGGGCGGACACCGGGGGAGTGGGGTTGAGCTGGCGCGGGGACGGCGCCCCGAGTTACGCCGTCTACCGCGTGGACGGCGGCGCGGCGCGGCTCGTCGGCGTCACCCGTGGCACCGACTGGGTCGACCGCGCCGCTCCGCCCGGCCGCCCCCTGTCCTACTGCGTGTCGGGGCTGGATCGCAGCGGCAACGAGGGGCGGCTCAGCCCGCCGGTCTCCGTCGCCGGACCTGCCGTTCCTTGATCAAAGCTCGGGTCCGTCCTGCCGATCCTCGGCGGTGTTCCTGATCAGGCCGGGGCCGGCGACGAGTTCGATGTCCCCCCCGGTGACGTCGTGGCCCTGGGCGCAGCGCAGCGCGACCCGAACGGGGTGGCCGCAGCCGCGGTGGGTGGCGAGGACGGGCGGGCCGGCGTCGTCGGCGGCCCAGGTGTCGCCCCAGCTGCGCAGTGCGGTGAGGACGGGGAGCAGTTCGCGGCCCTTGCGGGTGAGCTGGTACTCGTGGCGGGTGCGCTGTCCCGGCTCCCGGTAGGGGATCCGTTCGAGGAGACCGGCGGCGACCAGGTCCTTGAGCCGGGCCGCCATGGCGGGCTCGCCGATGCCGACCCGGCGGACGAAGTCGTCGAAGCGGCGCGTGCCGAGCAGGGCGTCGCGCATGATCAGCATCGCCGACCTGCTGCCGACGACGTCCATCGCCCGGGCGATCGAGCAGTTCGCCGAGGACCAGGCGGCGAGGTTCTCCCGCAGATCCGTCATGCCACCAGCGTACGGGCTGGCTTGCGTAAACGCTAGTCAGGTGGTTCACTGGGCGACACCTGGCTTGCCTCTGCCTAAGCCAGGGGCGAGTATCCCTCCACAGACAGGACGACATGGACATCTCGGCTGCAACCGCCCTCGTCACCGGGGCCAACCGTGGCTTCGGGCGGGCCATCGCCAGCGAGCTCATCGCCCGCGGCGCCACGGTCTGGGCCGCCGCGCGGAACATCGGACACCTCGACCTTCCCGGCGCTCGCCCGCTCCAACTGGACATCACCGACCCCGCGTCGGTGGCCTCCGCCGCGGCGGAAGCCGGCGACGTCACCCTGCTGATCAACAACGCCGGCACGGCCACCGGAGCTGACCTGCTCACCGGCGACCTGGAGCAGATCCGGCTGGAGATGGAGACCCACTACTTCGGCACGCTCTCCGTCGTCCGGGCGTTCGCCCCGGTGATCGAGGGCAACGGGGGCGGCACCATCCTCAACGTGCTCTCCGTGCTCTCCTGGCTGGCCCTGCCCGGCGGAGGCGCGTACAGCGGCGCGAAGAGCGCCGAGTGGGGGCTGACCAACAGCCTGCGGGTCACGCTCGCCCCGGCGGGAATCCGCGTCGCCGGTCTGCACGTCGGCTACATGGACACCGACATGACCCGGACGGTCACCGCCGCCAAGCACGCCCCGGCCGACATCGCCCGGTACGCCGTCGACCAGCTCGCGGCCGGTGCGTACGAGATCGTCGCCGACGACGTGAGCCGCGACGTGCGCAGCCGGCTCTCCGGCGGGGTGGCCGCGCTCTACCCGCAGCTGCCCTGACCGCCGGCGACCTCTTCTCCGCGGCGCGTCGCCGGCCCGGCGGGCAACGCCTCCCCGGCCGGCGTCACCGCCACCGACCCCTCCAGGAGCCCTCGTGACCGACCAGCGAACCCTGGCCCCGACCGGGCCGGCCGTGACGCCGCCCGGGCGGCCGCCGCAGTCACCCTCCCGCCGTTCGCAGATCGTGACCCTCGTCGCGATGTGTCTGGGTGCGGCGATCACCTTCCTGCAGATCACCGCGACCGTCTCCGCGCTGACCACCATCCAGCGGGACCTGCGCGTCGAGCCCACCACCCTGATCTGGATCCCGAGCGCCTACACCCTGGCGGTGGCGAGCCTGGTCCTCTCCGCCGCGACGCTCGGCAACCGGTACGGACGCAAGCGGCTCTTCCTCGCCGGCGTCGTCGCGATGATCCTCGGCGGCACCGTGACGGCACAGGCCGGAACTCCGGCCTGGGTAATCGCCGGACAGTTGCTGGCCGGCGTCGGCGGCGCGCTGATCCTGCCGAACAGCCTGGCCATCCTCGGTGTGACCTTCACCGACCCGCATCGGCGCACCGAGGTCATCACCGCCTGGTCGGCCGCCTCCGGCATCGGCCTGGCGGTGGGCCCGCTCATCGCCGGAGCGCTGCTGCGACAGCACCACTGGCACACCGTCTACCTCTCGACCATCGTGCTGGGTGTCGTCACGCTCCTCGTCGCCGCGGTCGGGGTTGCCGAGTCGCGGCAGGGCGCCGGCCGGCTGGACCTGCCCGGACTGCTGCTGGGCACCGTCACCATCGCCACGTTCGTCTACGCCGTGATCCGGGGCGGACGCGACGGCTGGACCAGCCCACCGGTGGTTGCCGCGTGGCTCGGCTCCGGGGCGGCGCTGGCCGGGTTCCTCCTGGTCGAGCTGCGCACCGCCGCGCCGATGCTCGACGTCCGACTGTTCCGATCCGCGTCGTTCAGCGCCGTCATAGCCGTCGCCGGCGTGTCGCTGTTCGGCTTCACCGGCGTGGCGATCCTGCTCGTCCTGTTCCACGAACGCGCCCAGGGCCTCGACCCGCTGGACACCGGCTGGCGGATGCTGGTGCTGTTCGGTGTCTACGCGCTCGCCGCGTTCGGCGCCGGACGCACCATCCGCCGCACCGGCTTCAAGGCGCCGCTCACCGCCGGTCTCCTCCTCGGCGGTCTGGCCAGCCTCGGTCTGGCCGCGCAGGGCCCGGCCACCAGCTTCGGTGACCGCTGGCCGCTGCTGGCACTCTTCGGTGCCGCCAGCGGTCTGGTGGTCGCCCCGGCGACCGCTGCCGCACTCGCCAGCGTCGCTCCCGCCCAGGCCGGCATGGCCTCCGGAGCGGTGAACGCAGCCCGCCAGGTGGGTTCGGTGCTCGGCGCGTCCCTGCTGGGCACCCTCTTCACCACCCGGCTGCTCGCCGAACTGCCGGAGCGGCTCGCCGCGCACCAGGTCGCGGAGCCGGCCCGCAGCGCGGTCCAGTCGTCGGTGGCGGCCGGCAGCGGCGGCAGCGACCCGCTGCCCGAACCGGTCCGGGCAGCGCTCGCCGAGGCGCTGACGGCGGGCGTGCAGGCGGGATTGCGGGTCAACGCCGTCGTCTTCCTCGCCGCCGCCCTGGTCGCCCTCGTACTCGTGCGCAACCGGCCGCACCAGCACTAGGCAGGAGCTTCGACGCAGGCCCTGGGCGACGGTTCGTCCCGGACCCGACACCGGTGTCCGGGATGAACCCCGTCGTGCCGGAGCGCCCGTCCGGGCCGGGCCGCGACCCGCGCCCGACGTGGAGACCCCGGCCGGCCGTCCCCGGTCGCTGCTCAAATCGGAGCCCGGCGGCGTGCCGGTGGGGGAGGATTTCTGCGTGACGGGCGAGACTCCGCGCGGCGGGTGGTCCGGCCGGACCGACTGGGTCGGCCGGCTCAACGACCCGTTGCGCCGGTTCCTGCAGACCGAGACCGGCAGCGCGCGGGCGTTGCTGGTCGCGGCGGTGGCCGCGCTCGCCTGGGCCAATCTCCACGTCTCGTCGTACGAGACGGTGTGGGGCACGTCGTTCTCGGTCCAACTCGGCGACTGGCGGGTGTCACACGATGCGCGTACCTGGGTCAACAGCGGCCTGATGACGTTCTTCTTCCTGGTGATCGGCCTGGAGCTGCGTCGGGACTTCGACCTGGGGGAGCTGCGGGAGCGGCGTCGGGTGACGTTGCCGCTGCTGGCCGGGATCGGCGGCATCGTCCTGCCGATCGCGATGTACCTCATCGTCAACGCCGGGGAGACCACCGCCGCGGGCTGGGGCGTCGTGATGGCCACCGACACCGCGCTCGCGCTGGGCATGCTCGCCGTCCTCGGGCCGCGATTCTCGGACCGCCTGCGGGGCTTCCTGTTGACGGTCTCCGTCGTCGACGACCTGATCGTGATCGCGGTGCTGGCGATCGCCTACCCGGAACATCCGTCGCCGCCGGCGTTGCTCGTCGCGGCGGCCATCTTCGGTGTCGTCCTGCTCGTCCGGGCACTGGGCGTGCGGTGGGGACCGGTGTACGCGCTGCTGGGTCTGGCCGCCTGGCTCGCGGTCTCCGAATCCGGTGTCGACCCGGTCGTGGTGGGCCTGGTGATGGGCCTGCTCACCTACGCCTACGCTCCGGGGCGAGAGGAACTGCAACGAGCGAGCGAGATGTTCCGCCTCTTCCGGGAACAGCCCACCCCGCAGCTCGCCCGCTCGGCCCGGACCGGGCTCGCCTCGGCGCTGTCGCCGAACGAGCGGTTGCAGCACCTCTACCACCCGTGGGCGAGCTACTTCGTGGTGCCGCTCTTCGCCCTGGCGAACGTCGGGATCGCGATCGACGGCGAGCTGGTGGCCCGCGCGGTCACCTCGCCGGTCACGGTGGGCGTCGTCGTGGCGTACCTCGTCGGCAAGCCGGCCGGGATCGCGGCCACCTCGTACCTGGTCGCCCGGTTCAGCCGCGACCGGTTCCGCCCACCCGTCGGCTGGGCCGCCGTCATCGGTGTGGGCACGGTCTCCGGCATCGGGTTCACCATCGCCCTGCTGATCGCCACGCACGCGCTGGACGGCCCCGAGCTTGAGGACGCGAAGCTCGGCATCCTCGTCGCGACCGTCGGCGCGTCCGCCCTCACCTGGCTGGTGTTCCGCCTCGCCGCCCGGCTCTCCCCGGCGCGGCGGGCCCGCGCGCTGCTGGGCGCCGCCGAGGGGATCGTCGACCTGATGAAACCGGTCGACCTGGAACGCGACCACGTGCGTGGGCCGGGCGAGGCGCCGGTGACGGTAGTGGAGTACGGCGACTTCGAGTGTCCGTACTGCGGGCAGGCCGAGCCGGTGGTCCGGGAACTGCTGGCCGACTTCCGCAACATCCGGTACGTCTGGCGGCACCTGCCCCTCACCGACGTGCACCCGCATGCCCAACTCGCCGCCGAGGCCGCCGAGGCAGCGGGGGAGCAGGGCGCGTTCTGGGAGATGCACGACCTTCTCCTGGCACACCAGGACGCGCTCGACCCCGCCGACATGATGCGCTACGCCGAGCAGATCGGGCTGGACCTCGACCGGTTCCGGGAACACCTCGCCGAGCGGAAGGGCAAGGACCGGATCGCCGAGGACGTCGACTCCGCCGACCTCAGCAGCGTCTCCGGAACGCCGACCTTCTTCATCAACGGCAGCCGCCACCACGGCGCGTACGACATCGAAGCGCTCTCGGCGGCGGTGAAGTCCGCCTTCGCCAAGGCCCGGCTTCGTCCCGAGTACCGCCGGGACCCCGGCCACCGCCACCCGGACTGAACCGCGCTCCCGGCCCGCCGTTCGGGAGGTCCGCGTCGCCGATCCGCCGGCCTCGTGGTAGCCGCTGCTCGTCGTGCGGCACGTCCGCCGGGGTGGGGGGGGGGGGGGGGGCGGCCCGGCCCGGGGGGGGGGGGGCGGGGGGGGGGGCGCGGGGCGGGGGGGGGGGGCGGGGGGGCGGGGGGGGGGGGCGGGCGGCCGGGGCC
>NZ_JBEYSU010000013.1:75889-164721 GCF_040704235.1 Micromonospora sp. NPDC047707 | reverse complement strand
TCCTGTGCGTTTTTGCTAACTAACCCCCCGGGGTGGGGGCGGCCCCCTCCCCGCCGGGGGGGCCGGCCGGGGTGGGGGGGGGGGGGGGGCGCCCCCCCCCCCCCGCCACCCACCCGGAGTAGCCGCTGACGCGAAATGGTGGTCGAGGTCAGCAACTGACAATTGAGTTTCCAGTGGGGCCGGTGGCGGAGAACGCCACCGGCCCCACGTCGTTCGGCGTCGATGTCGTGATCAACGCGGCTGACGGTGACGCGGCAGGCGGGCATCGGGGCAGGTCGCACGGGTCGGGTTACCGGTCAACGTGTGACAGTGAAAAGCATTCCCAACAACTCTTTGCAATAAATCGACCCGATCATCTTCACACCCGCCACATGAGTGTCTATGTTCACCTTTGGTCCCACCCGTGGGATCGATCTTCACCGGCCCGTACCCCCGTTGGGCCGGTCCCTCACACCCGGAGGTACCACGTGCGCAAAGCCGCAGTGGGTCTGCTCGGGCTCTCGTTGACGGCGACGGGGCTGGCGGTCGGACCGTCCGCCTTCGCGGCGCCGCAACCGAAGCTGCCGACGTCCGCACCGTCAGTCGCCGAGCCCGCCCACGTTGACCACGACCTGCCCAACCCGCTGGAGGAGAAGCGGCGGGCACTGCGCCAGGAGGGCCTGAGCGAGGTCCTCTCCGGCAGGGCGAAGGCGCAGCGAATCAACGGAAGCACCGTCGTCAAGGTCGGTGAGACGGCCGGCGGCGCCCCCGCCACGGACCGCGCGGCTCGTGCCCGCGACGGCAAGAAGGACCAGTACGTCGAGCTCTCCCGGGAGAAGACCGACCGGATCTTCGTGATCCTGGCCGAGTTCGGCAACGAGCGGCACCCGTCCTACCCCGACAAGGACACCGACCCGGCCTGGCCGGGTCCGGCGCGCTTCGACGGGCCGCTGCACAACGAGATCCCGGAGCCGAACCGCGCGGTGGACAACTCCACCGTCTGGCAGCCGGACTACAACGCCGACCACTACCGGACGCTGTACTTCGGCACCAAGCCCGGGGACGAGTCGCTGAAGCAGTACTACGAAGCCCAGTCCTCGGGCCGCTACAGCGTCGACGGCACCGTCACCGACTGGGTGAAGGTCAAGTACAATGAGGCCCGCTACGGCCGTTCCGGGGACGACCCGGACGACGCCAACGGCGACGACCCGGCGGTGTGCGGCAGCAACGTCTGCACCAACGTCTGGGCGCTGGTACGCGACGCCGCCGACCAGTGGGTCGCCGACCAGAAGGCCGCCGGCCGCACCGACGCCCAGATCGCCGCGGACGTCAAGGCGATGGACCAGTGGGATCGGTACGACCACGACTCCGACGGCAACTTCAACGAGTCGGACGGGTACATCGACCACTTCCAGATCGTCCACGCCGGCGGGGACATGGCCGACGGTGACCCGAACCAGGGTGAGGACGCCATCTGGAGCCACCGCTGGTACGCCTTCGCCTCCGACCAGGGGCGCACCGGCCCGCCGAACTTCCCGGCCGGTGGTACCCAGATCGGCAGCACCGGCATCTGGATCGGTGACTACACCATCCAGCCGGAGAACGGCGGCCGCAGCGTCTTCTACCACGAGTACGGCCACGACCTGGGCCTGCCGGACGACTACAACGTCGTCAACGGTGGAGACAACAACAACGAGCACTGGACCCTAATGGCGCAGAGCCGCCTCGGCGGCAAGAACGACGGCGGCATCGGCGAGCGCGGTGGTGACCTCGGCGCCTGGAACAAGCTCCAGCTCGGCTGGCTCGACTACGAGGTGGTCGTCGCGGGGCAGAAGCGCACCATGACCCTCGGCCCGCAGGAGTACAACTCCGCCAAGCCGCAGGCCGCCGTGGTCGTGCTCCCGCAGCGCGAGTACACCTTCGACAACGGCAAGCCGTTCGAGGGCACCAGGCAGTTCTTCTCCGGCAACGAGGACGACCTCAACAACACGATGACCCGGACCCTGGACTTCACCGGGAAGTCGTCGGCCTCCCTGTCGATGAAGGGTCGCTACAACATCGAGGCCGACTACGACTACCTGTTCTTCGAGGCCTCGCTCGACGGTGGCGAAACGTGGACGCCGCTGCCCGGCACCGCCGACGGCAAGCCGCTCAAGGAAATCTCCCCGGGGCGCTTCGCCCTGGACGGCAGCAGCGACGGCAAGTGGGTCGACATCACCATCCCGATGGACGCCGCCGCCGGCAAGGTGGTCCAGTTCCGGCTGCGCTACCAGACCGACGGTGGTGTCTCCGAGGGTGGCTTCTACGGTGACGCGATCACCGTGACCGCCGACGGCGAGACCGTGCTCAGCGACGGCGCCGAGAACGGCGCCGGCAACTGGACGCTGGGCGGTTGGACCATCGCCGAGGAGACCTACACCCGGCTCTTCGACAACTACTACATCGCCGGCCACCGATCGTACGTCTCGTACGACAAGTACCTGAAGACCGGGCCGTACTACTTCGGGTACGCGAACACCCGCCCGGACTGGGTGGACCACTACGCGTACCAGGAGGGCCTGCTCATCTCCTACTGGAACACGCGCTGGGCGGACAACGACACGTTCGCGCACCCGGGCGAGGGCCGCAACCTCTACATCGACGCGCGCCCGCGGCCGATCTACAACCTGACCGGCCAGCCGTGGCGGGCCCGGGTCCAGGTGTACGACGCGCCGTTCAGCCTCAAGAAGGCGGACTCGTTCACGCTACACATCGACAGCCGGCCGCAGTACATCCGTGGTCAGGCCGCGGAGCCGCTGTTCGACGACACCAAGAAGTACTGGTACGAGGAGTTGCCGAACCACGGCGTCAAGCTCCCCGCCACCGGCACGAAGATCAAGGTGCTGGAGCAGAAGGGCACCTCCATCAAGGTCCGCTTCTTCTGAGCCACCGAACCGCACGACGCGATGCCCGGACAGGTCACCTGCCCGGGCATCGCCCGTTCGGCGGCCCCGCCGTCCCACGGTTTCGGAACCGGAGCGGGAGCCTGCGCGTCAGATTCCCCGTGCCCATCGTGAGCGGCGCCGGACTGCCCGCCGCGGCCCTGGCCACCGCGCTCGCCGTGGCCGTACTGTCGAGCGGCTGCACCGGCCCGGAAAAGGAAGCGCCCATGCCCGCGGAGCACACCCCGTCCCCGGCACCGGCCGGCGGAAGCGACAGCCCGCCGCCGTCCGCCGGCGCCGGATCGCCGGCCCGTACCGGCCCCGCGCTCTCGTCCACGACGCTGCCGACCATGGCGCCGCCGACCGCGCCCCCGAAACGGCCGACCGACCCGTACCGGGCGAACGTGCTCGCCGGCCGGATCACCCGGGGCGGCGACGGACCCTGCTACGGCCTGACCACCGACGACGGCCGGGAGTACGCACTGCAGGGCGCGAGCGTGGGAACCTTCGCCACCGGCACCTGGGTCCGGGTGACCATCGGCCCCGCCACCCCCGGAGTCGACTGCGGGGCGGGCATCCCGGCCACCATCGTGAAAATCAGCCCGGTCGGTTGAGCGGCGGCCGGGAGATGCGGGGATCCCGGACAGCCGCCACGGGAGCGACGCGGGCCACCCGACGGGTCGGCCGGCTGGCCGCCCGGCACCCAGGACCTAGGCTGTGCCCATGACCGAGCAGCGTGGCGGGCCCGTCGACGAGTCCTGCGTCCTCCCGGAGGGACCCTGGACGCACCGGTTCGTCGGCGCCAACGGCAGCCGGTTCCACGTCGTGGAGGCCGGCGCCGGCCCGATGGTCCTGTTCCTGCACGGCTTTCCCGAACACTGGTGGGCCTGGCACGAGATGCTGCCGGCGGTCGCCGACGCGGGGTTCCGGGCCGTCGCGGTCGACCTGCGGGGCTACGGCGCGAGCGACAAGCCACCCCGGGGGTACGACGGCTACACGCTGGCCGCCGACGTCGCCGGGCTGATCCGGGCGCTGGGCGAGCGGTCGGCGACCGTGGTGGGCAGCGGTGCCGGCGGCCTGATCGGCTGGACGGTGGCGTCGTTCCACCCGTCCCTGGTCCGGCGGCTGGTGGTGCTCGGAGCGCCGCACCCGCTGCGGCTACGGGCCGCCATCTTCGCCGACCCGCGCGGCCAGTTCGCCGCCTCCACACCGACGTTGAAGTTCCAACTCCCCCGCTACGAACACGTGCTGACCCGCGACGACGCGGCGGCGGTGGAGGAGATGCTGCGCCGCTGGGGCGGGCCGCGGTGGGTGAACAGCCCGGGCTTCCCCGCATACGCCGCACGGTGCCGGGAGGCCATGCGCATCCCGCAGGCGGCGTTCTGCGCGCTGGAGGGCTACCGCTGGGCGTTCCGGTCGGTGCTCCGGCTGCACGGGTACCGGTTCGTGCGGCTCATGCAGAAGCCCCTGGTCACCCCGACCCTGCAACTGCACGGCGCCGTCGACCGCGCCGCCCTGCCGCGTACCGCCCAAGGCTCCGGCCGGTACGTCGTGGCCCCGTACGAGTGGCGGCTGCTCGACCACGTCGGGCACTTCCCGCACGTGGAGGCCCGGGACGTGGTGCTCGGCGAGATCCTGCGCTGGACGAAGTCGTAGGCCGTCCCGGCGGGTCCGGGCCGGGACCGCGGACGCGGCCTAGACCCGCTGCTCGTGCAGGTCGGTGACCTCGACGGCGGGCGCCCAGCCCTGGTAGACGCCGAAATCGAAGACCTCGAGACCCATCGCCTGCGCGACCGGCCACCGCCCACCCGTGTACTCCACCCGCAGCCAGCCGTCGTGCTCGCCGAGCACGATGAACGGCTTGCCCTGCCAGGTGCAGGTCGTGCGGACGTACACCAGGTCGTCGACCTCGGCCGCCGGCACCACCCGCACGTACCGGCCGGGGCGCACCTCGGTGAAGCCCTCTCCCAGGCCGGGCTGGTAGAGCCGGACGTCGTCGCCGTCCGGGCTGGCCTGGTACTCACGGCCCTGCCAGCGGGCCACGTACCCGTCGCGGGTCACGCCTCGCCCACCTCCCGCCACAGCAGCGCGTCGGCGTCCAGCGTGGCCACCACGCGTTCGCTGCCGTCCGCGCCGATCCGCCACAGCTGCGCGCCGTGCGGCAGCCGGGCGCTGTCCACCTTGAACTCCGCCACGACGTCGCTGCTCTCCCCCGGCGCGAAACCGTTGCCCCGGAACGGGGGCCGCTCGATGACCCAGCCCTCCATGGCCCGCATGGCGGTCTCGTTCTGGCCGCCGTAGGGAATGCGGTAGAGGCTCGGCCGGTACGCGGGCCAGCGCAGCACGTAGATCTCCTCGGCGGCCCGGTCGAACGGCGAGGCGGGATAGCCGAGGCCGAGCGCGTCGAACAGCTGCGCCGGGGTGGTCAGGTGGGCCAGTTCGCCCGCCCGGTGCACGAAGCCGGAGACCCGGTCGTAGCCCCGCTCCAGGTAGTACGCGAGCTGGCTCGGCGCCACGGCCTTCTGCATGACGATCGGCCGGGTCGGGTCCGGGGCGGGCGGCTCGTAGCGCGGCCGGTCGGCGGGGTCCTCCGCGGCCGGTGATGCCTCCGGCTCGGCGCCGGTGTCGGCACCGAGGCCCACCTCGGCCGCCCAGTTGGCGAGCCCGATGATCTGCTCACCGGGCAGCTTGGCGCCGATGGGGCTGCCGGGGTTGACGACGAAGGACCACGACTCGTCCGGCCAACGGTGGATGAGCTGCACGAACCGCACCCGGACCGTCTCGACGGCGGCGTCCGTGTGGTCGGCGAGCCGCTCCGGGGAGGTGTACACGACGACGAACGTCTCGCCGTCCAACTCCTCCGTACGCCAGACGAATCCCGGCTCGCCGGGCCGGCTGCCGGGTGCCGAGTCGGGCGCCACCGGCAGCAGCACGCGGGCGAGCAGGAGCGTCGACAGGAAGGTGTCGGTGCTCCCCGCGCCGGTCGCGTCGAGCAGGTCCTCCTCGACCTCGTTCGCCGGATCGAAGTCCGCCGGGACGGGGACCGCCGGTGGGGAGGCGGCGTCCGCCGGAGCCGCGGCCGGCGCGAAGGCGGCGTCCGCCGGAGCCGCGGCCGGCGCGAAGGCGGCGTCCGCCGGACCGGCGGCCGACGCGCCGGTGATGTCCGGGCCGGCGGTACCCGGTACGCCGACGGGATCCGGGGCGGGTGTGCCCACCACGGCGGACGGATCCGTGGTGTTCGTGCCCGCCGCGACGGCGCGAGCCGGGTCTTCCGCAGCCGGGACGGTCACGTCCGGTGCCGCAGCGGCCGGCTCGGGCAGCTGGGACCGCGGGGCCGGGATCGGAGCGGTGACCTCCTCCTGGCCATCCATTGGACGCAGAGCCGGCCCGGGCTGCGGGTGGCCGGCGTCCGGACCGGTGGGCTGCCACCCGCCCGCCGTCCGGGCGGTCTCCGCGACGGCGGGACGCTGCGGGAGCGGGTCGGCGGCCGGCGCCGGCCCGCCAGCGGCCCGCTCGTCGGCCAGCCCGGTGCCCCCGGCCCCGGCACCCCGGCTCCCGTCGAGCAGACCGGTGGCACCGGCTCCGGCACCCGGGGCGGGGTCGTCGCGGAGCCCGGCGGCGGCGACCGGGTCGGTGAGGTCCCGCGACTCGATGATCGTGCCCTCGATGACGATCGGCGTGAAGCCCCGGCGGGGCGCCGGCGGCCCGGAGACCGGTTCCGCGATCGACGCCGGTTCCGGGTCCGGGGGCGGCGGCGTGGGGTGACGCCGCGGGAGCGTCTGCGTGGCCTCGTCGTCCGTCGTGCGGCGTGCGTACGCCTGGAGGGTCGCCGGATCGGGCACCGGGAAGCGGGCCGTCCGGCTCTCCGCTTCGGCCGCCCGTGGCTGCGGCGTCCGGGACGTCTCCCCGGCGGGAGGCCCGAAGGCCGGCGGGGAATCCCGGTCGGTACGGGTCGCGTCACCGACGGCGAACGCCTGGGCGGGGCTCCCGGACGCCGGGTCGGTGGGCGGCCGGCGGCGCGGGAACGGTTGGGAGCCGCGGGCGAATCGGGGCGGCGGGACGGCCCGCTCGTCCCGGCCGGCGCGGCCGGAAGCGGGTTCGAAGAACGATCGACGGTTCGGCCGCTCCGGCTCGCCGCCCGGGCGGCCGTTCGTGGGTGCCTCGGCGGGACGCCGGCCGGGACGGTCGCCCCCGGGCGGCGCCGGCCAACGGGCGTCCGTGTCCCCGGGCGCGGGCACCCGGCCGGCGTCGGCCAGGGGTCGCCGCAGGGCGGCGGCACGCAGCTCGGCCGGGCTCCGCAACGGCGTGCCCGGGGGCGGGACGGGCGCGGGAGCCGGTCGCAGCGGGACGGTGCCCTCGGGTGCGTGACCTGCGCTGGGCTCGCGGCCCTGCGGACCGGTGGTCGGCTGGCCCTCCCCGCTGCCCGGACCGCTCTCCGTCGCCCGGACGCGGGCGAGCGTCTCGGCCCGCTCCAGGCGCGCCCGCGCCCCGATCGTGCGCCCGGGCAGCCGGACGTCACCGCGGGAGAGCTGCGCGACGTACCAGGCGGGCAGATAACTCTCGATGGGCAGGCCCGGGTTGACCGCGAGCCACCAGTCATGATTCGGCCACTGGCTGGCCAGCTCGTCGTACGTGCTGCGCCGGCTCGCGCCGGCGTGCTCGCCGAGGCAGGCCCGCATCGCGGCGGCGGAGGTGAAGGCCAGCACGTGGGTGCGGCCGCCGGTGGTCCAGGTGCCCCAGTTCATCGGCGCCTGGCCGGCGAGCGCCTGCGCGGAGACCGGGAGGAACAGGTCCGTCCGCGACAGGATGCGGAAGTAGAGCGGCTGGTCGTTGGCGCGCAGCGCGTCGCGAAGGGCGGCTTCGGCCTCGGTGGCCGGCTCCCATTCGGTCACGGCCACCCCTCCTCCCGGCAACAGGTCACAGGTATCGCGTACAACCTACAAGGTAGTAGCAAGATCACAACGGCTGACCGCGCCGGGGCGGCCGGCGACGGCACCCGGAGATAACATCGCGTTCCGGAGTCGACACGATACGGAGGCGGTCGATGTCCCGGAGTTCCTCGCGGCCGCTGCTCGCCGCTCTGGCGGTGACGGCGGCGACCCTGGTTGCCGTCGCCGCGCCGCCCCCCGCGGCATCCCCTCCCGGTGTCGCGGCCACCGAGCCGGAAGGCGCCGACCGCCGCGCACCGGCCGGTCCCGGCCTCGCCGGTCGGGCCGCTCCGGCGTGCGCGGCGCCTCTCGCGCCCGCGCGGCCCATCACGACGGTGCCGTGGCCGCAGCAGCGGTACGCCCCGGAGCGGCTGGCTCCGCTCGCCACCGGCGCGGGCGTGACGGTGGGAGTGGTCGACTCCGGCGTGGACTCCCGGCACCCGCAACTCGCCGGGCGGGTCCGCGCCGGTACCGACCTGCTCGACCCCGGCGGCGACGGCACCCGGGACTGCGCCGGCCACGGCACCGGAGTCGCGAGCGTCATCGTCGCCGCACGCCAGGACGGGGTGGCCTTCCACGGCCTCGCCCCGCAGGCTCGGATCCTGCCCGTCCGGGTCAGCGAGCAGCAGGTGGTCGACGGCCGGGAATCGGGGCGTACGGTCAGCGCCCGCGACTTCGCCCGGGCGATCCGATGGGCGGTCGACAACGGCGCCGAGGTGCTCAACCTTTCCGTGGTGCTGTACGTGGACAATCCCGCCGTGCGGGACGCGGTCGCCCACGCGCTCGCGCGCGACGTCGTCGTCGTGGCCGCTGCCGGCAACCTGCACGAGAGCGGTGATCCCCGGCCCTACCCGGCCGCGTACGCCGGTGTGCTCGGGGTGGGGGCGATCGGCGTGGACGGGGTGCGCTCCTCGTTCTCCCAGGTCGGCCCGTACGTCGACCTGGTCGCGCCGGGGAGCGACGTGGTGACCGCCGCCCCCGGGCAGGGACACCACCGGGCGGAGGGCACCAGCTACGCCGTGCCCTTCGTGGCCGCCACCGCCGCCCTGCTCCGGCAGTACCGGCCGGACCTGGACGCGACCGAGGTGGCGGAGCGGATTCTGGCCACCACCGATCCGGCTCCCGGGGCGGAGTACGGCGCGGGTGTGCTGAACCCGTACCGGGCGCTGACCGAGAGCGGCGGCGGTCCGGCCCGCACCCGGCCGGCCGCCGCCTTGCTCGACGAGCGGGCCGACCCGGCGCTACTGGCCCAGCAGGCGAGGCGGGCGGCGTCCCGGGACCGGGCGCTGCTGGTGGCCGCGATCGGCGGCGGGACGGTCACCGCGGCAGTGCTGCTGGCCCTCGTGCTGCCCCGGGGCGCCCGCCGCCGGTGGCGTCCGCCGGACCCGGCCTGAGAGGGGAAGGCCGGGTCCGGCGGTGACCGCGCGGGAGCGGTCGACCGCCCGGGGACGGTGACCGGTCGCGCGCGGGGCGGGCGGGCGGGACGAGGCGCCCACCCGGTCGGCCGGCGTCCGTCCCGCGGGTGTCACTGGAACAGGTTGGCGTTCCGCTTCTCCGTGTCGAGGTAGTCGGCGGCGGAGTCGTCCACCGCGACCTTGATGTCGCGCAACATCACCTGGAGGTCCTGCGAGGCGGACCGCCAGCGGGCCTGCCGCTGCTCGTACGCCGCGCGGGCCTCGCCCGACCAGCTCGCGACCAGCGGGGCGGCGTCCCGCTCGAGCTGACCGAGCTGCGCGTCGAGCGTGCTCAGCGCCTTCTGGATGTCCGCGCCGGCCTGTTGCAGCGCCGCGAAGTTGACGACCAGCACACCGTGCTCCATCGCTTGTCTCCTCCCCCGGTTCCGGGTCTACAGCGGCAGTTGGATGCCGCCGCGGTTGGTCGTGGACACCCGGCTCGCGGCGTCGGTGTCCGACACGTCGTACTGCTGGCCGGCGGTGCGGATGGCCGTGGCGGTCTCCCGCAGAGCCCGCTGCAGCGCCGCCTGGTCCTGCGCCCACTGCTGCTTGACCTGCTCGAACGAGCGCCCACCGGCGCCGCGCCAGGCCTGCTGCAACACCTCCAGCTCGGCCATCAGGCTGCTCAGCATCGACTGCAACGACTGGTCGACCTGCTCGAACTTCGCGGCGGTCTGCTGCATCACCGCGGCTTCCGCCTGGGTCTCGGACACTCCGGACGTCACCTCGTCTCCTGCGTCGTGGCTGGCCGTCGACACGCCCGCTCGGGGAGCGCGCCGCTCGCGCCGCCCGGGACGTCGAGCACGGCGGGCGCGGGTCAGCGATAACTCGTCGCTGACGGTAGCCGTACGATCGCGGTTCTGCTACCCCGCCCCCGTCCCCTGTGGACAACCGCCGGCTCCCGCCACGACGCCGGGACGCTTACGATGGGCGGCAGTCGCGTCGCAGCGCGTGATCGGTGAGGAGGTGCGGTGCCGGTGACCACCACGGCGAGCCTGCCCTCGTCGCCACCCGGGCGCACGCCACCCGCCCCACGCGAGCCGGGCCGCGCCGACCGGCCCGCCCCCGCCCCGACCGTTGGCGTCCACAGCGTCCTGCCGCCACAGTGGAGCCTCCGCCCGCGCCGGTCGGCCCGGCACGTCCGGGCCGGCCAGGTGGTCGCCGGGCAGGTCGCGGTGGCGGTCGTGGTCGTCGCCCTCGGGCGAGGCGCGGCGACGGCACTGGCGGGCGTGGCGATCGCCGCACTGCTCGTGGTGCTGGCCGGGGCACGCCTGCGCGGCCGCTGGCTCTTCGAGTGGCTGGGGACGGCCCTGGCGTACGCCCTCCGCCGGCGCGCCCTGCCGGCTGAGGCCGAGCCGGCCGCCCTGCTGGAGCTGGTCGACCCGGGCACCGCGCTGCGGCCGGCCGAGCTGGCCGGCGCGCCGGCCGCCGCGCTGGACGACGCCACCGGCATGGTCGCCCTGCTGGAGATCGTCGACCCCGCGGAGCTGATCGGCGACGGGTCACGGGCGCTGCCGTCCCCGGCCGCCCTGCTCTGCGCCGCCCCACCCGGTGGCCCGCCGGTGCGGATCCAGCTCCTGCTGGCCGGGGTGCCGGCGCCCGCCGTCGCGCTCGGCGGCGGCACGGTCGCCACCTCGTACCGGCAACTCACCGAGGGCCGGCTGCCCGGCCGCGAGCGGGCGGTGCTCGCCGTCCGGGTGCTCCGCGTCGACGGCGTGGCCCCGGACGAGCTGCGCCGGGCCCTGCACGGCACGGTGCGCCGGATTCTCCGCCGGCTCGCCCCGGTGGCCGCCCGGCCGCTGGGCGAGCACGCCGCGCTGCGGGTCCTGGCCGAGCTGGCTCACCACGACGCCGGGCCGGCGCGGGAGACCTGGCCCGCGCTCCGGTCCGGCGACCTGTGGCAGGCGACCTTCCAACTCGACCGGTGGCCGGACCCGCGCACCGAGGCAGCCCGGGGCCTGGTGGTGCGGCTGCTCGCCCTGCCCGCCACCGCGATCACGGTCTCCCTCAGCACCGGGCCGTGGGCCGGGGCCCCGGAGGCCGCCCCGTCCGACCTCGCCGTACGCCTCGCGGCCGGGTCACCGGCCGAGCTTGCGGCGGCGGAGCGGGCGCTGCACCGCGCGGTGACCGGGTCGGGCGGTGCGGTGCGGCGGCTCGACGGGGAGCAGTTGGCCGGGCTGGCCGCGACCGTGCCGCTGGCCCTGCCCGGTACCGGCCCGTCCGGGCCGGCCGCCGTGGAACTGACCGTCGGCGACGCGGGCCTGATGCTCGGCGCGAACCGACACGGAGCGGCCCTGACCGTCCGGCTGTTCCGTCCGGAGAGCACCCGGGTCGTGCTCGTCGGGGGGCTCCGCGCCGGCCAGTTGATCGCCCTGCGCGCGATGGCACTCGGCGCCCGGGTCGTCGTGCAGACCGCCCGCCCCCGCGCCTGGGAGCCGTTCGTCCGGGGCGTCGGTGCGCCGGGCGGCACGATCCCGCTGCTGCCACCCGGCCGTCCGCCCGGCGGCGAGCCGGGGTCCCCCCTGCGCCCGCTGCTGCTGGTCGTCGACGCCGGCCCGGTCCCGCCCGATCCCGAGCCCGGGCCACCGTGGCAGGCCACCCTGCTCCTCCGCGACGAGCTGACGGCGGCCGACGTCGCAACGCTGGGCCGCGCCGACCTGGCACTCCTCCAGCCGCTCGATCCCGCCGAGGCGGCGCTCGCCGGGGGCGCGCTGGGGCTCGGCGCGTCCGCCGGATGGCTCACCCGGATCCGGGAGGACATGGTGGCGGTGGTCAACCGACGGGCCCTGCGGTGGGCCCGGCTCATTCCGTCCCCGATCGAGGCGCAACTGGTGGGCCGCCCGACGCGCCGATGACCGACATCCGGCCGGCAGCAGCGGGCGGATGATGCGCCGGAAGGGTTTCGCCGATGATCGGTCCGTGGCAGCATCTTCCGCCATGGGTTTCCTGAAAGGGCTCCTGATCCGGCTGGCCGTCACGGCACTGGCCTTCTGGCTGGCCACGTTGCTGATCCCCGGGATCACGCTGGACTCGAACTCGGCCACCGAGACGGTCACGACGCTGGTTCTCGTGGCCGTGATCTTCGGTGTCGTCAACGCGGTGCTACAGCCGATCATCAAGACCGTGGGCTGCGGCTTCTACCTGCTGACCCTCGGACTGATCGCGCTGGTCGTCAACGGGCTGCTGTTCCTGCTGACCAGCTGGATCGCCGGCCAGGCCGGGCTGCCGTTCGATGTGGACGGCTTCTGGCCGGCCGCCGTGCTCGGTGCGCTCTTCGTCAGCGTGGTCACCTGGGTCCTCGGCGCCATCCTCGACCGCGACTGACGGCGGCGGCGCGGGTCCAGATCGCGGGAATTGGCTGCTGAGGTCACCGGAGCCGGCGACTAGCGTCGGAGCGGTGTTCATCCTGACCCGTGACGACGGCTACCTCATCAGCACCGACCCCGAGCGCCTCGACCTCGACCGGGTGCACCGCTGGCTCAGCACCGACGCGTACTGGGCCGTCGGGCGGGACCGGGCGACGGTGGCGCGCGCCTTCGCCGGCTCGATCGGCTTCGGGGTGTACCGGCCGGGCGACGGCCGCCAGGTGGCGGTGGCGCGGGCGGTGACCGACCACGCCACCTTCGCCTGGCTCTGCGACGTGTACGTCGACCGCTCCGAGCGCGGGCGCGGGCTGGGCAGCTGGCTGGCCGGCGCGGTCCGCGACCACCTCGCCGAGATCGGCGTACGCCGGATCCTGCTGTGCACCAACGACGCCCACGGCGTGTACGCGAAGGTCGGCTTCGCCCCGCTGGAGCAGCCGGAGCGGTGGATGCAGCTGGACCAGCGGGTGAACCCGGTCACCAGCAAGGAGCAGCAACCGGATACGCCCCTTACGGTGGAGGCGTGACGCCTCGTCGGCTCGGCTACCTGTACGGCATCGGCGCGTACCTGCTCTGGGGCTTCTTCCCGCTCTACCTGAAGCTGCTCCAGCCGGCCGGCCCGCTGGAGATCCTGGCCCACCGGATCGTCTGGTCGGTGGCCTTCGTCGCGCTGGTGCTGGCGGCGCTGCGCAACGTCGGCTTCCTGCGTACGCTGCTCCGCCGGCCCCGCGCCCTCGCCGGGATCGGAGCGGCCGCCGCGCTGATCGCCCTCAACTGGGGCACCTACATCCACGGGGTGAACTCCGACCGGGTGGTGGAGACCGCTCTCGGTTACTTCATCAACCCGCTCGTGGTCGTGCTGCTCGGGGTGTTCGTGCTGCGCGAGCGGCTACGCCCCGCGCAGTGGGTGGCGCTCGGCGTGGGCGGTGCGGCGGTGGCGGTGCTGACCGTCGACTACGGCCGGCTGCCGTACCTCGCCCTGGTCCTGGCGTTCAGCTTCGCCGGGTACGGCCTGGTCAAGAAGCGGCTCGGGCTGCCCGCCGCCGAGGGGCTCTTCGTCGAGTCGGCGGTGCTGGCCCTGCCCGCGCTGGGGTACCTGCTGTGGTTGGGCGGCGTCGGCGGGGCCGCCTTCGGTGCGGTGTCGGCCGGGCACACCGCGCTGCTGGTCGCGGCCGGCGCGGCCACCGCGATCCCGCTGCTGATGTTCGCCGGCGCGGCCAACCGGCTGCCGCTCACCAGCCTGGGGATGATCCAGTACCTCGCCCCGATCCTCCAGCTCGCCTGCGGTGTCCTCGTCTTCCACGAGCCGATGCCGCCGGCCCGCCTGGCCGGCTTCGCCCTGGTGTGGCTGGCCCTGGCCATCTTCACGACGGACGCCGTCCGCTCGGCCCACCGCCAGCGCCGCAGCCGCAACCGTCGTGCTGGACCGGCACCCGCCCCCCGCGATCTCGCGGTTTCGGTCGCCGCTTCGCCCGGTTCACCGCCTCCGTCCGGGCGGAAGCTGCCCGATCGCGGGTAACGGCGGAACGGCACTAGCGGACGTCGTAGGCCAGGACCGGGGTCCCGTCGGCGCGGACCAGCTCCAGCCGGACCAGTTCCGCGTCGGTGAACCGGGTGGCGGCGCTGATCCGCAGGTCGTCGCCCGGGCCGGCGAGCCACGAGCCGATCTGCTCGCTGGTGCCGTCGGCGCTGCGCGCGACCAGCCGGAAGGCGGACGCCTTGCGGTAGCCGACGGACGAGTCGTACCCGCACCGCATCGTCACCTCGGTGCCCCACTCGGTGCCGGTCAGCCCGATCTCGGCGTGCACCGGCACCGTGCCGGCGACCGGCTGCATGGCCACCATGTCCACTCTTCCGCGCGGGTCCGTACCGGGTAGCACGGCGGCCGTGCCGAGGCCGACGACCAGCGCCAGCGCCGCGGCGGCGAGCGTGGTGAGGGCGTACCGGCGACGGGTGGCCAGCCGTTCCCGGCGCCGGCGGTCCCGCGCGGCGGAGAGCAGGTCGGGCAGCCGGGAATCCTCCGGCGGCGGCAGGAACTGCTCCAGGCCGGCCGGGTCGAGCCGCCCGAGCAGGCCGGGGAGCACGGCGATCTCCGCGACCGCCTGGCGGCACTCGGCGCAGCCGGCGAGGTGCCGCTCGTACGCCGTCCGCTCGGCCGGCGCCAGCGCACCCAGCACGTACGCGCCGTCGTCGTGCGCGAACTCGCACCGGGTCATCCGGTCACCCCCATCTCGGCAAGGACCAACCGTAGTGAGCGCAGGGCGTAGTGCGTCCGGGACTTGACCGTGCCCGGCGGCACCCCGAGCCGCGCGGCGGCCTCCGCCACCGACCGGCCCTGGTAGAAGCACTCCACCAGGACTTCACGATGGGTGGGGCTGAGTCGGTTCAGGGCCTCGGCGACGGTCCACGCCTCCACCGCGCGCTCCGCCTCGTCGACCGTCTCCGGCGGCTCGGGCAGTTCGTCGGTGTAGACCTCCCCGACTCTCGTGGACCGGCGGCGCCAGGCGTCGATCGCCAGGTTGCGGGCGGTCGTGAAGAGCCAGCCACGGACCGAGCCGCGGCGCGGGTCGAGCGACTCCGGGTGCCGCCAGGCGCGCAGCAGGGTCTCCTGCACCAGGTCCTCGGCCCGCTGCCGGTCCCCGTTGACCAGGCGCAGGGCGTGCGCGTACAGCGCCTCCGCGTGCTCGTCGTGCAGGGCGCGGAGCAGGTGGGCGTCGTGGTCGCTGATGGCGGTCTCCTCGCTCTCGGCGCGAGTCCGGCAGGCCTTTCGCACGGACATACGTGCGGCCGTCGCGATCGGTTCAGCCGCAGGTCATCACCGTTGCCCCGGGCGAGTTGTTCATACCTGGTTCATATCGAGGCTGACGAGCGGCCACCGGCCCCTCCTAGCGTCCGGCGGGTACGCACGTCTTCGACCGACTCCGTCGTGCGCCATCCCACTCAGGAGGCTCCTCCACATGAGCGACCGTCCTCGGCTGCTCCCGCTGCTGGGCTCCACCCGCCACGGCAGCCGCGACGCCATGACCTGTCTCTACCGGTGCGGCAACGCCTGCGACCACCCGGTGCCGAACACCTCCGACAACGCGTACTTCGGGGACCTGGTGGACGCCGAGGTCTCTCGCCGTGGCGTGGTCCGTGCCGGCGCGGTCGGCGCGCTGGTTCTCGGCTTCGGCGGCGCGGCGGCCGGTGCGCTGGCCGGCGCCGGCGCCGCCTCGGCCGCCCCCGCCGCCCCGGCGGCGCCGGACGCCGCCGGCTTCGGCCGCCCCAGCGGCGGTATCGGCAGCGGCGCCCTGACCTTCAAGCCGGTCCCGCCGAACAAGCTCGACAGCTTCATCGTCCCCAACGGCTACGACCACACCGTCATCATCCGCTGGGGTGACGAGGTGGTCCCGGGGGCGCCCGAGTTCGACCTGCACCGCCAGACCGCCGCCGCGCAGGCGAAGCAGTTCGGCTACAACAACGACTTCGTCGGCGTGCTGCCGCTGAGCCGGAACCGGGCCCTGCTCGTGGTGAACCACGAGTACACCAACGAGGACCTGATGTTCCCCGGCTTCACCAGCCTGGACGCGCTGTCCGTGGAGCAGCTGAAGGTCGCCATGGCCGCGCACGGCATGTCCGTCGTGGAGCTGGAGCGGGTCGGCGGCAGCGGCGAGTGGCGCCCGGTGAAGTCCGGCCGGCGGCAGTACAACCGGCGGGTCACCGCCAACACCACCAAGTTCGAGCTGACCGGCCCGGCCGCCGGCTCGGCCTGGCTGAAGACCGCCGCCGACCCCAAGGGCCGCACGGTCATCGGCACGCTGAACAACTGCGCCGGCGGCGTGACCCCGTGGGGCACGGTCCTCTCCGGCGAGGAGAACTTCAACCAGTACTTCGTCGGCGGCGACGGTGCCCCGGAGGAGCTGAAGCCGAAGCTGGCCCGCTACGGCATCAGCACCACCAGCCGCTACCCGAGCGGCAACCGCAAGTGGGAGCGCGCGGACGAGCGCTTCGACCTGGCCAGGCACCCGAACGAGGCGCACCGGTTCGGCTGGATCGTCGAAATCGACCCGTACGACCCGGAGAGCCGCCCACGCAAGCACACCGCGCTCGGCCGGTTCAAGCACGAGGGTGCGAACGTCATCGTCGCCAGGAGCGGACACGTCGTGGCGTACATGGGTGACGACGAGCGGTTCGACTACCTCTACAAGTTCGTGTCGGACAAGAAGTTCATGAAGGGCAACTCCTGGGTCGCCCGGAACCACAACCTGACCCTGCTGGAGTCCGGCACCCTCTACGTCGCCAAGCTGGACTACACCAGCGCGGCCGAGATCGACGGCTCGGGCAAGCTCCCCGCCGACGGCGCGTTCAACGGCCGCGGCACGTGGATCAAGCTGGTCAGCGGCAACCGGTCGTACGTCGAGGGGATGACCGCGGCGGACGTGCTCACCTTCACCCGGATCGCCGGTGACAAGGTCGGCGCGACCAAGATGGACCGGCCGGAGGACGTCGAGCCGAGCCTGCTCACCGGCAAGGTGTACGTGGCGCTGACCAACAACACCAACCGTGGTGTCGGCAGCAACCCGACGGCGGACGAGGCGAACCCGCGTACCGCCAACAAGCACGGTCACGTGCTGGAACTGGTCGAGGACCGCAACGACAACGCGGCCGAGACCTTCGCCTGGTCGGTCCCGATCGTGGCGGGCGACCCGACCGACCCGTCGACCTACTTCGGCGGGTACGACAAGACGAAGGTGTCGCCGATCTCGTGCCCGGACAACGTCGCGTTCGACGCCACCGGCAACCTCTGGATCTCCACCGACGGCAACGCGCTGGGCAGCAACGACGGCCTCTTCGCGACCGCCATCGAGGGCCCGGAGCGCGGTCACCTCAAGCAGTTCCTCACCGTGCCGCTCGGCGCCGAGGCCTGCGGCCCGTTCATCACCGGCGACAACCGGTCGGTCTTCGTGGCCGTGCAGCACCCCGGTGAGATCTCCGGCGCCTCCGTCGAGAACCCCGCCTCCAACTGGCCGGACGGCGACTACGCCAAGCCGGGCGTCGTGGTCACGTGGCGCCTGGACGGCGGCCCGATCGGCAGCTGACAGCTCCCCTCGAAGGCGGTTCGGCGCTGGACCGCCGGGACGGGCCCTCTCCCATCCGGGGAGAGGGCCCGTTCGCGTCCGGACGTCACCCGCCCGCGGCCGGGGAACCGGGCCGCCCGTCAACTTTCGGCGGCGAGGCTGTCCGCGATGGTGCGGGCGGTGGTGAGCAGCTTCGCGCGGACCACCCGGGCGGACGTCATCATCTCGCTGGCCGGCAGCGCGCAGGCGAGCACCACCCGGCGCTCCATGTCCTTGTCGGGGGTCACCAGCACCGCCGCGCAGGCCACGCCCTGCCGGTACTGCCCCAGCTCCATCTGCATGCCCCGCCGCTCCCCCGCCGCCAGGTCGGCCTCGAACGCCTCCACCGTGGTCAGCGTGGCGGAGGTGAACGGACGCATGCCGTACTCGCGGAGGTAGCGGAACCGCTGCTCGGCCGTGAGTGTCGCGAGCAGCGCCTTCCCCAGCGCGGTGGCGTGCGCCCCCTCGTCGAAGCCGGGGACGAGGTCCTCCAGGTACGGCGAGCGCGCGCCCTCGGCGACCGCCGTGATCGCCACCTGCCCGCCGACGAACTTGCCGAGGTAGTGGCTGTAGCCGGTGTCGGCGGCGGCGCGGCGGAGGCACTCCCCGACCGCCTGCGGCCCCCGGAACGCCGTGACCAGCTCGCGGTAGCGGTCGGCCACCTCCAGGCCCACGATGTACGTGCCGTCCTCGCGGCGGATCACGTAGCCCTCGTACGCCAGTGTCCGGACCAGGTGGTAGGTGGTCGCCACGGTCAGCTCGCACCGACGCGCGATCTGCTTGACGGTCAGCCCCTTCGGGGCACGGCCGACCGACTCGAGCACTCGCAGCGCACGGGACACGCTCCGGATCAGGTCCGAGGGTTCCGCCAAGGGGTCGCGCACAACCACCTCCGCAGCCGGGGACTTACACCATATGAAATACGTGCCCGGCGCGAAATGCCTGATCGGGTGGAGGATGCCAGATCGTCACCCACCCGCCGTACCCGTCCGGCCACGAAGCGTGGGTCGAGAACGTCTCGCGTAGGTTGTTCAGATCATGGTCGACAGCGCGCTCCAGTCCCCCGACGCCCCGACCCGGCCCGTACGGGCCGCCGCCGGCGCCATCGCCGTCACCATCGCCTGCGTCCTGCCGGTCTTCCTGGTCGGCGGGCTCGCCGTGCAGATGGGCGACGAGCTGGGCTTCTCCCCGGCCGGCCTCGGGGTGGTCGTGGCGGTCTACTTCGGCGTCGGCGCGCTGGCGTCGGTGCCCTCCGGCACGCTCGCCGAGCGGTACGGCCCGGCCGTCGTGGCCCGGGCCGGCATCCTGGTGTCGGCGGGCGCCATGCTGGCCGTGGCCGGGCTCGCCCGGTCGTACCCGGTGTTGGTCGGCCTGCTCGCGCTGGCCGGCACGGCCAACGCCCTGGGGCAGCTCGCCAGCAACGCCGCACTGGCCCGGCACGTCCCGGTCCGGCGTCAGGGGCTGTCCTTCGGGGTGAAGCAGGCCGCCATCCCGGTCTCCACGCTGCTGGCCGGGGTGGCGGTGCCGACCGTGGCGCTGACCGTCGGGTGGCGCTGGGCGTTCGTGGTGGCCGCCGGTGCCGCCCTGGCTGTGTTGCCGGCCGTGTCCGCGCGGGAGCCGCGCCCGATCCGGACGACCACCCGGGCCCGGAGTGGGCGCGCCACCGGGGCCCTGGTCGTCGTCGGGGTGGCCGCGACCCTCGCCGCCGCCTCGGCGAACGCCCTCGGCACCTTCGTGGTGGACTCCGCCGCCACCCGGGGCCTGGCTCCCGCGCTGGCCGGCCTGACACTGACCCTCGGCAGCGCCGTCTGCGTCGCCGCCCGGGTCGGCGCCGGCTGGCTCGCCGATCGCCGGGCGAGCGGTCACCTGGCGGTCATCGCCGCGATGCTGGTGGTGGGGGCCGGCGGGCTCGGTCTGCTCGCGATGACCGGACCGGTCCCGCTGGTGGTCGGCGTGGTGCTCGGCTTCGGTCTGGGCTGGGCGTGGCCCGGGCTGATGAACTTCGCCGTGGTCCGGCTCCACCCGCAGGCTCCGGCCTCCGCCACCTCGATCACCCAGACCGGCGTGTACGCGGGCGGCTGCCTCGGCCCCCTGTCCCTCGGCCCCCTGGCAGCCCACGCGGGCTACTCGGCGATGTGGAGCACGGCGGCCGTCTCGATGCTGCTGGCCGCCGCCCTGATGCTGACCGGCAGCCGCCTCCTGTCCACCCCCCGGCCGAACACCGTCGATCATGAAGGTGGCGGGTGATATCGAGATCAACTCACCCGCCAACCCCATGATCAACGCGGCGTCGGGTGGGGGTGGGGTGGGGTGGGTCAGCTGGTGCGGTCGGCGATGTAGTCGCAGAGGGATTCGAGGGCCCGGCGGGCCGGGGTCTTCGGCAGGGGAGCCAGCCGGGCACGGGCATCCTCGGCGTAGCTGCGGACCGTCTCCCGGGCCCGCTTGAGGGCCGGGCTCTCCCGGAGCAGGCCGAGGGCCTCGGCGTGCAGGTCGTCGTCGGTGAGCGCGCCGGTCGCCAGGATCTCCCGCAGCCGCAGCGACGAGGCGTCCGCGTCGTCGGAGGCGAGCGCGTACAGCACCGGCAGGGTCGGGACGCCCTCACGCAGGTCGGTGCCGGGCGTCTTGCCCGACTGCACCGACTCGCTGGCGATGTCGAGCAGGTCGTCGGAGAGCTGGAACGCCACGCCGATGGTCTCGCCGTAGCCGGCGAGGGCCTCGGTGTGCTCCGGGCTGGCGCCGCCGAACATGCCCCCGAAACGCGCCGAGGTGGCGATCAGCGACCCGGTCTTCTCCGCGATGACGTTCAGGTAGTGCGCCACCGGGTCGTCGCCCGGCCGCGGCCCCACGGTCTCCGCGATCTGGCCGTGCACCAGGCGCGCGAACGTCCGGGCCTGGAGGCGGACGGCCTCCGTGCCCAGGTCGGCCGCGATGTCCGCGGCCCGGGCGAAGAGGTAGTCGCCCACCAGGATGGCGACCGAGTTCGTCCAGCGGGAGTTGGCGCTCGGGGCGCCCCGGCGCACGGGCGCCTCGTCCATGACGTCGTCGTGGTAGAGCGTCGCCAGGTGGGTGAGCTCCATCACCACCGCCGCGGGCACCACCTGCGGGCCGGTCGGGTCGCCGAACTGGGCACCGAGTGCCACCAGCAAAGGCCGGAACCGCTTGCCGCCCGCCTCGACGAGATGCCGGGCCGCCTCGGTGACGAACGGGTCGGCGCTCTCCACGCCGGCCCGCAGCTCGGTCTCGACCCTCTCCAGCACACCCAGCACCGACTCCTCGACGCGGGGATCGGCGAGGTGCAGGCCGAGCGCGCCGAACTGACCCGCGCTGTGCCGGCGCGGACGGCCACCCGCGCCGGTGGCACCTGAACGCTCGCCACCCGGATTCACCACGTCTCCAACCATGCCACACCCGTTCGACCAGCCCCGGGCCGGGGATGGCCGCGGCTCCGCGGACGCCGCGGGGGCCGGTACGCGAACGCGTTCCGGCCCCCGCGGGGCAGCGGTGTCACCGCACGAACTCGGCGGCTCCCGTGGCGAGGTCGAGCAGCGGTGCCGGGGCGACGCCGAGGACCAGGGTGGCGATCACGCCGATCATCAGCGCGGCGGAGGTGAGCCCGCCCGGGACGGTGACCGCCGGGGTCGACTCGCCGGGCTCGGAGAGCCACATCATGACGACCACCCGCAGGTACGGGAAGGCCAGCACCATGCTGGTCAGCACACCGGCGACCACCAGCCACGCCTGCCCGCCGTCCAGCGCCGGCCCGAAGACCGCGAACTTGCTGGTGAAGCCGCTGGTCAGCGGGATACCGGCGAACGCGAGCAGGATGAAGGTGAACAGCGCGGCGTAGAACGGCGAGCGGCGGCCCAGGCCCGCCCACCGGGACAGGTGGGTCGCCTCCCCGTCCGCGTCCCGGACCAGGGTCACCACGGCGAACGCGGCCAGCACCGAGAAGCCGTACGCCACCAGGTAGAACATCGTCCCGGAGACGCCCTCCCTGCTCGGCGCGAGCACGCCGACGAGCAGGTAGCCGGCGTTCGCGATCGACGAGTACGCGAGCAGCCGCTTGATGTCGGTCTGCGTGACCGCCAGCACCGCACCGACCAGCATGGTCAGCACCGCCACCACACCGAGGACCGGGGTGAAGTCCCACCGGGCCCCCTCGAACGCCACGTGGAAGACCCGCAGCAGGGCGCCGAACGCGGCGACCTTCGTGCAGGCGGCCATGAAGCCGGTGATCGGCGTGGGCGCGCCCTGGTAGACGTCCGGCGTCCACACGTGGAACGGCGCGGCGGCGGCCTTGAACAGCAGGCCGATGGCGATCAGCGCCATGCCGGCGAAGAGCAGCACCGGGCTGGCCGGGCTGTCGGCGACGGCGGCGTGGACGGTGGCGAAGTCCACCCCGGCCGGGCGGCCCGGGATGCCGGCGGTGAAGCCGTACACCAGGGCGACGCCGAACAGGAAGAACGCCGAGGCGTACGCGCCGAGCATGAAGTACTTCAGCGCCGCCTCCTGGCTCAGCAACCGCCGGCGGCGGGCCAGCGCGCAGAGCAGGTAGAGCGGCAGCGAGAAGACCTCCAGCGCGATGAACATGGTCAGCAGGTCGTTCGCCGCCACGAAGATCAGCATGCCGCCGATCGCGAACGTGGTCAGCGGGTACACCTCGGTGAGGCCGTTGGCCCCGTCGGCCTGCCGCCGGTCGTCGGCCGACTCGGCGGTCACCGCCGCCTGGGCCACGAACGCCCCGCCCCGCTCGACGGTGCGCTCACCGATGAGCAGCAGCGCCATCGCGGCGAGCACGAGGATCGCGCCCTGCAGGAAGAGCGTCGGCCCGTCCACCGCGATCGCCCCACCGATGGTGATGAGGCGGTCGTCGGCGTTCAGCACCACCATGGTCAGCGCGGCGAGCACCGCCAGCAGCGCCACCGACAGCTGGACCACGTGCCGCAGCCGCCGCGGCACGAACGCCTCGACCAGGACACCGACCAGCGCGGCACCCAGCATGATGAGCGTCGGCGCGAGCGCCGCGTAGTCGATCGACGGCAGTTTCAGCTCGGTCACTTTCGGAGCCGCCTTTCGTTCGCGACTGCGGGGCTCGCGAGCTCACGTCTCGCGGTCACCGCGATGCCTCCTGGACGTCGCCGGCCGACGGGGCCGGGTCGGTCCTGCCGATGTCCTGCATGGTGGCCTGCACGGCCGGGTTGATCACGTCGGTGACCGGCTTCGGGTAGAAGCCGAGCAGCACGATCAGCGCGATCAGCGGGGCCACCACGACCTTCTCGCGCAGGTTGAGGTCACGCTTCATGCCGTCGACCTCGGTCAGCGCCGGGTTGAGGGTGCCCTGGGTGGTGCGCTGCACCATCCACAGCACGTACGCGGCGGCCAGGATGATGCCGAGCGTGGCGATCACCGCCACCGGCTTGTTCACCGTGAAGGTGCCGATCAGCACCAGGAACTCGGAGATGAACGGTGCGGTGCCGGGCAGCGCCAGCGAGGCGAGACCGGCGAAGAAGAGCACCCCGGCCAGGATCGGCACCAGCTTGCCGGCGCCGCCGAAGTCGCTGATCAGGGCGGAGCCGCGCCGGGCGATCAGCATGCCGACGACCAGGAAGAGCAGGCCGGTGGCGAGGCCGTGGTTGACCATGTACAGCACCGCGCCGGTGGCCGCCTGGCTGGTGAAGGCGAAGATGCCGACCCCGATGAAGCCGAAGTGGGCGATCGACGTGTACGACACGAGCCGCTTGAGGTCGTTCTGGCCGACCGCGAGCAGCGCCGCGTAGATGATGCCGATCAGGCCCAGCGCCAGCGCCCACGGGGCGAACCACTTGGCCGCGTCCGGGAACAGCGGCAGGCAGTAGCGCAGGATGCCGAACGTCCCGACCTTGTCCAGCACGCCGACCAGCAGGGCGGCCGCACCGGCGGGCGCCGCGCCACCGGCGTCCGGCAGCCAGGTGTGGAACGGGAAGAACGGTGCCTTGATCGCGAACGCGAGGAAGAACCCGAGGAACAGCCAGCGCTCGGTGCCGGTGGAGATGTCCACCTGGCTCAGCGCCGCCCAGTCGAAGGTCTTCCCGCCGACCACCCACAGGCCGATCACGGCGGCGAGCATGAACAGACCGCCGACCAGGGAGTAGAGGAAGAACTTCACCGCCGCGTACTGCCGCTGGTGGCCGCCGTAGCTGCCGATGAGGAAGTACATCGGCACGAGCATGACCTCGAAGAACACGTAGAACAGGAAGACGTCGGCGGCCGCGAAGACGCCGATCATCGTGCACTCGAGGACGAGCAGCAGCGCGAAGTACACCGGAACGGACCGCTTGGACGCCTCCGCGTCATGCCAGCTCGCCAGGATCACCAGCGGCACCAGGACCGCGATCAGCATCAGCATGACCAGCGCGATGCCGTCGGCGGCGAAGGTGAAGCTGACGCCCCAGTTGGGGATCCACGGGTACGACTCGCGGAACTGGAACCGCTCACCGCCGGTCTGCCAGGTCACCCACATGACCACCGAGAGCGCCAGCACCAGCAACGACCAGCCGAGCGCCACCTGCTTGGCCAGTTCCGGCCGGTGACGGGGCAGGAAGGCGACCACGAGGGCGCCGACGAGCGGCGCCACCGTGAGCACGGAGAGGAACGGAAAGTCGGACATTACGCGGCCTTACCTCCGTCGTCACTGCGCGGTCCGCCGGCGACGGCCGCGTACGAGGCCGACAGCCTCTTGAGGTCGATCACGCCAGCCACCCCGCCTCGACGGCCAGGAAGGCCGCCACCACCAGCAGAGCGCCGGCCAGGATCGAGGTGGCGTACGACCGGACGAAGCCGGTCTGCAGCCGCCGGAGGCGGCCCGAGCCGCCACCCACCCCGGCGGCGAGGCCGTTGACCAGCCCGTCGATGCCGCGGTTGTCCAGGTAGACCAGCGCCCGGGTGAGGAAGATGCCCGGCTTCTCGAAGACCGCCTCGTTGAAGGCGTCGGTGTAGAGGTTCTTCCGGGCGGCGGTGACCAGCACCCCGGCCGGCTGCGGCTCGGTGGCCGTGCCGGCCCGGAACAGGAACCAGGCCAGGCCGGCGCCGGCCACGGTGACCAGGATGGACAGGATCGTGATCGCGAGGTGCGACAGCACCGCCTCGTGCGCCTCCGTCTGGCCGCCCAGCCCGGCGGTGGCCTCCAGCCACTCCGGGACCGGCCCGGCCATCAGCGCGCCCGCCGCGAGCGAGCCGACGGCGAGCAGCACCAGCGGGATGGTCATGAGCTTCGGCGACTCGTGCGGGTGCTCGATGTCCTCGGTCCAGCGGGCCGGGCCGTGGAAGGTGAGCACGAACAGCCGGGTCATGTAGAACGCGGTCAGGCCGGCACCGAGCAGGGCCGCCGTGCCGAACAGCCAGGCCGTCCAGCCCTCCCGCTCGAACGCGGCCACGATGATCGGCTCCTTGGAGAAGAAGCCGGAGAACGGCGGCAGGCCGATGATGGCCAGCCAGCCCGTCATGAAGGTCAGCCAGGTGATCTTCATGTACTTCGACAGCCCGCCGAAGCGGCGGATGTCGACCTGGTCGTTCATGCCGTGCATGACCGAGCCGGCGCCGAGGAACATGTTGGCCTTGAAGAAGCCGTGCGCCAGCAGGTGGACGATGGCCAGCGCGTACGCCGCACCGCCGAGGCCGACACCGAGGAACATGTAGCCGATCTGGCTGACGGTCGACCAGGCGAGCACCCGCTTGATGTCGTCCTTGGCCGCGCCGATGACGCAGCCGATCAGCAGGGTCAGCGCGCCGACGCTCACCACGACCAGCTGGAGCGTCGAGTTGGCCGAGAAGATCGGGTTCGACCGGGCGATCAGGTAGACGCCCGCGGTGACCATGGTGGCCGCGTGGATGAGCGCGGAGACCGGGGTCGGGCCCTCCATCGCGTCCGGGAGCCACGCCTGGAGCGGGAACTGGCCGGACTTGCCGGTCGCGCCGAGCAGCAGGAGCAGGCCGAGCAGGAGGACCGTGGTCGAGGTCAGCGCGCCGACCCCGCTGAAGACCTCGTCGTACTGGGTGGTGCCGAGGGTGGCGAACATGATGAAGATGCCGATCGCCAGGCCGGCGTCGCCGACCCGGTTCATCAGGAACGCCTTCTTGCCGGCCGTGGCGGCGCTCGGCCGCTCGTACCAGAAGGAGATCAGCAGGTACGACGCCAGACCGACGCCCTCCCAGCCGAAGTAGAGCATCACGTAGTTGTTGCCGAGCACCAGCAGGAGCATGGCGGCGACGAACAGGTTGAAGTACCCGAAGAACCGCCGGCGGCCGGCGTCGTGCGCCATGTACTCCACCGCGTACAGGTGGATCAGGAAGCCCACCCCGGTGATCAGCAGGACGAAGACCGCGGCCAGCGGGTCGAAGAGCAGGCCGAAGTCCACGTGCAGGTCACCGACGGCGATGAACTCCCACAGGCTCAGCTCGACGGACCGGTTCTCCAGGCCGCGCAGCTGGAAGAAGTAGGTCAGGCCGAGCACGAACGCGACGCCGATCGACGCGACGCCGAGCCAGTGCCCCCACCGGTCGGCCCGCCGGCCGAGCAGCAGCAGGATCGCGGCGCTGACCAGCGGGATCGCGACGAGCAGCCAGACGCTGCCCAGCAGCCCGTCGGCCGGCGCGTACGTGACGGCGCCCACCGGCTCGACCGGAGCGTTCGCCAGAATCTCCATCACCGCAGGCCCCTCAGTACTTCAGCAGGTTGGCGTCGTCGACGCTCGCCGAGCGTCGGGTCCGGAAGATCGCCATGATGATCGCGAGCCCGACCACGACCTCGGCCGCGGCCACCACCATCACGAAGAACGCCATGATCTGGCCGTTGAGGTCACCGTTGATCCGGCTGAAGGTGACCAGGGTCAGGTTGGCCGCGTTGAGCATCAGCTCGACGCACATGAACAGCACGATCGCGTTCCGCCGGATCAGCACCCCGGCGGCGCCGATGGTGAACAGCACCGCGGCGAGGACCAGGTAGTAGTTCGGTTCGACCGAGAAGAACTCGTTCACTTGTCGGTCCCCTTCAGCGAGGTCTCCTCGGCGGTCAGCTCACGGACCGGCAGGATGTCCGGGGTGCTCCGTTCGGTCAGCCGGCCGTCGGGCAGGCGGGCCGGGGTGGCGACCGACGAGGAGGTGGCGAAGACACCCGGGCCGGGCTTCGGGCCGGGGTAGTTGCCGGGGCGGAACCGCGCCTTCATGGTGGCGACCTGGTCCAGCCGGTCCTCCTTGCGGCGCTCGATGTGCGCGAGCACCATCGCGCCGACCGCGGCGGTGATGAGCAGCGCCGAGGTCAGCTCGAACGCGAAGACGTACTTGGTGAACAGCAGCCGGGCGATGCCCTGCACGTTGCCCTCGGTGTTGGCCGCCGTCAGCCCGGCGGCGGTGCCGCCGTCCAGCGCCCGGTACACCCCGGTGCCCACCAGGCCGGCGAAGCCGAGCCCGAGGAGGATCGCCGCGACCCGCTGCCCGCGCAGCGTCTCGATCAGCGAGTCGGACGCGTCACGGCCCACCAGCATCAGCACGAACAGGAAGAGCATCATGATCGCGCCGGTGTAGACGATGATCTGCACCATGCCGATGAACGGCCCGGCCTGGAGCACGTAGAACACGCCCAGGCAGAGCATCGTCAGCACCAGCCAGAGCGCCGAGTGCACCGCGTTGCGGGCGACGACCATGCCGACCGCGCCGAGCAGCGCCAGCGGCGCCAGGATCCAGAAGGTGACCGCCTCGCCGCCGGACACCGAGCCCGCCGCGGCGAGCACCGTCTGCGTGGTCATGCTCCGTCTCCCTTGCCGGCCCGCTGCGCGGCCTGCTCGGCACCGGGGAACGTCACCCCGGGGTGCTCGTCGAGCTGGTAGCGGCCGGGGCCCATCGGCGAGTGCTCCGCACCGGCGGAGGTGCCCGGGTTCTCGAGCGCGCCGACGTAGTAGTCCTTCTCGCTGTCACCCAGCCGCATCGGGTGCGGCGGCTGCTCCATGCCCGGGAGCAGCGGCGCCAGCAACTGCTCCTTGGTGAAGATCAGGTCCTGCCGGTTGTCCCGGGCCAGCTCGTACTCGTTGCTCATGGTGAGCGAGCGGGTCGGGCAGGCCTCGATGCAGAGCCCGCAGAAGATGCAGCGCGCGTAGTTGATCTGGTAGACGCTGGCGTACCGCTCACCCGGGGAGAAGCGCTGCTCCTCGGTGTTGTCGCCACCCTCGACGTAGATCGCGTCCGCCGGGCAGGCCCAGGCGCACAGCTCGCAACCGATGCACTTCTCCAGGCCGTCCGGATGCCGGTTGAGGATGTGCCGCCCGTGGTAGCGCGGCGCCGAGACCGGCGGCTTGAACGGGTAGTCGGTGGTGACGACCTTCTTGAACATGTGCGAGAAGGTGACCCCGAAGCCCTTGAACGTTCCGGTGATCGCGCCCACGTCACACCTCCCTGGAATCCGTGCCGGCGGCGATGTTGGCCGGCTCCCGCTCGGCGACGACGCGCCGGGTGCGCGGGCTCGGTGGCACCTGAAGGTCCAGCGGGGGCAGCGGGAAGCTGCCCGGTGGACGGTTGTTGACCTGCTCGGCGAGCGTCGGCTTCGGCGCCGGCTTACGGGTCGGCCAGAACAGCGTGGCGAGCAGGAGCAGGCCGGCGGGGATGCCGACGGCGATCAGCTTGCTGCGGCTGTCCCAGTCCTCGATCGACCGCAGGCCGGCCAGCACCAGGATCCAGACCAGGTTGATCGGGAGCAGGACCTTCCAGCCGAAGCGCATGAACTGGTCGTAGCGCAGCCGGGGCAGCGTGCCCCGCAGCCAGACGAAGACGAAGACCAGGGCGACGACCTTGCCGAAGAACCACAGCATCGGCCACCAGCCGGAGTTCGCGCCCTCCCAGATGGTGATCGGCCAGGGCGCGTGCCAGCCGCCGAGAAAGAGCGTCACGGTGACCGCGGACATCGTCACCATCGCCACGTACTCGCTGAGCATGAAGAGCGCGAACTTCAGCGAGCTGTACTCGGTCATGAAGCCCGCGACCAGTTCGGACTCCGCCTCCGGCAGGTCGAACGGCGCCCGGTTGGTCTCGCCGACCGTGGCGATGAAGAAGATGATGAAGCTCGGCAGCAGCAGGATCGCGTACCAGCCGGGCGCCGAGATCTCGGTGCCGAACACGGTCAGCCGGGTGGCGTCACCCTGCTCGGCGACGATCCCGCTGGTCGACATCGTGCCGGCGGTCATGAACACCGCGACGATGCTCAGGCCCATCGCGACCTCGTACGAGATCATCTGGGCGGTGGAGCGCAGACCACCGAGCAGCGGGTACGTCGAGCCGGAGGCCCACCCGCCCAGCACGACGCCGTAGACGGCCAGCGAGGAGCAGGCCAGCACCACGAGTACCGCCACCGGCACGTCGGTGACCTGCAACGGCGTCCAGTGCCCGAAGATGCTGACCATCGGGCCGAACGGAATCACCGACAGCGCGGTGACCGCACAGACCACCGAGATGACCGGCGCGAAGAAGTAGACGACCTTGTCCGCGGCCTTCGGGAGGATGTCCTCCTTGAAGGCCATCTTCAGGCCGTCGGCGAGGGTCTGGAGCAGGCCGAACGGGCCGACCTGGTTCGGGCCCGGCCGGACCGCCATGCGACCGACGACCCGCCGCTCGAACCAGACCCCGAGCAGGGTGGCGAGCAGACCGAAGGCGAACGCGAAGACGATCTTGCCGAGGATCAGCCACCACGGATCCCGGCCGAAGTCCGCCAACGTCGGGTCCTGCGCGAGGAAGGTCATGAGACACCCCCGGAGTTGAGGAGCGGGCCGGGACGGCCGGCGGCGTCGGCGGCGACCGGCGCGTCGGCCTGCTGGGGAACGGCCGGCGCGCTCGCGCCGGCGGAGACCCGCACGACCGCGCCGGACGTGACGCCCAGGCTGCGGCGGACCGTCGAGCCGGGCGAGTTGGTCGGCAGCCAGACGACGCCGTCCGGCATCTCGGTCACCGCGGCCGGGAGCGTGACCGCGCCCCGGTCGGTGCCCACGGTCACCGCCTCGCCGTCGGCCACGCCGATCGCCTCCGCGGTGCCCTTGCCCAGCCGGACCACCGGCGGCCGGGCCGTGCCCGCGAGGTGCTCGTCGCCGTCGGTCAGGCTGCCCAGGTCGATCAGCTGGTGCCAGGTGGCGAGCACCGCCTCGCCGGCGCCCGGCTGCGGCACCGCCGCCGGGGCCACCGACGGCGCGGCCGGCCGGGTGGTGCGGGTACGCGGCAGGCCGCCCAGCTCCCGGCGGACGGTCGGCACGTCAGCGGTGCCGAGCCGCACGTCGAGGTGCGCGGCGAGCGCGTCCAGCACCCGGCCGTCGGTCATCGCGGCGGTGTGCAGGACCGCCTCGAACGTCCGCAGCCGTCCTTCCCAGTCCAGGAAGCTGCCCGCCTTCTCGACCGCCGGGGCGACCGGGAAGACCACGTCGGCCCGCCGGGCCACCGCGCTGTTCCGCAGCTCCAGGCTGACCAGGAACGGCACCGCGTCGAGCGCCGCCTCGGCCTGGCGCGGGTCGGCCAGGTCGGCCGGGTCGACCCCGGCCACCACCAGCGCCCCGAGCTGACCGGCGGTCGCCGCGGCGAGGATGCCGTCGGTGTCGCGGCCGGCCTGGCTGGGGATGACCCCGGCCGGGATGTCCCACGCCTCGCCCAGTTCGGCCCGCGCGGCCGGCTCGGTGACCAGCCGGCCACCGGGGAGCAGGTTCGGCAGGCAACCCGCGTCGACCGCGCCGCGGTCACCGGCGCGCCGCGGCACCCAGGCCAGCTTCGCGCCGGTACGCCGGGCGACGTCCGCTGCGGCGGAGAGGCCACCGGGAACCGAGCCCAGCCGCTCGCCGACGATCAGGATCGCCCCCGGCTGGCTCAGCGCCTCGGCGACCGTGGCGTGCTCGGCGAGCACGCTCGCCTCCTCGCCCGGCACCACCCGGGCCAGCTTGGCACCGAGCTTCTCCAGGCCGCGCGTCGCGAACGGCGCGATGGCGTACACCGTCAAGGTCTTCTTCAGGTACGCCTTGCGCAGCCGCAGGAAGAGGATCGGGCACTCCTCCTCCGGCTCCAGGCCGACCAGCACCACCGCCGGCGCCTTCTCGACGTCCGGGTACGTGACGTCGGTGACCCCGGCGACCGTGCTGGCCAGGAACTCGGCCTCCTCGCGGGAGACCGGGCGGGCCCGGAAGTCGATGTCGTTGGTGTGCAGCGCGACCCGGGCGAACTTCGCGTACGCGTACGCGTCCTCGACGGTCAGCCGGCCGCCGGTGAGCACGGCCGTGCCCTGCCCGCCGTCGCGCGCCGCGCGGAGGCCCTCGGCGGCGACGGTCAGCGCCTCGCTCCACGACGCTTCGCGCAGCTCACCGGTGCCCGCGTCCCGCACCAGCGGGGTGGTGAGCCGGTCGAAGGCGCGGGTGTACTGGAAGCCCCACCGTCCCTTGTCGCAGTTCCACTCCTCGTTGACCGCCGGGTCGTCGCCGGCCAGCCGCCGCAGCACCTTGCCGCGCCGCCAGTCGGTGCGCTGGGCGCAGCCGGCCGAGCAGTGCTCGCAGACGCTGGGGCTGGAGACGAGGTCGAAGGGGCGGGCCCGGAACCGGTACTGCGCGCCGGTCAGCGCGCCCACCGGACAGATCTGGACGGTGTTGCCGGAGAAGTACGAGTTGAACGGGACGTCCCCGTCGTCGCCCTCGGTGCCGTACGCCTCGTCCCGGTAGATGTTGATCTCCTCGGCGGACGACCGGTTCATCAGGTCGATGAACTTGTCGCCGGCGATCTCCTCGGAGAACCGGGTGCAACGCTGGCAGAGGACGCAGCGCTCGCGGTCGAGCAGCACCTGGGTGCTGATCTCCACCGGCTTCTCGTACTCCCGCTTGTGCTCGTGGAACCGGGAGTCGGTACGGCCGGTCGACATGGCCTGGTTCTGCAGCGGGCACTCGCCGCCCTTGTCACACATCGGGCAGTCGAGCGGGTGGTTCACCAGCAGCAGCTCCATGATCCCCTCCTGCGCCTTCTTGGCGACCGGGGAGGTGAGCTGCGTCTGCACGACCATGCCGTCGGCGACGGTCTGGGTGCAGGAGGCGACCGGCTTGCGCTGCCCCTCCACCTCGACCAGGCACTGGCGGCAGGCGCCGGCCGGGGCCAGCAGCGGGTGGTCGCAGAACCGCGGGATCTCGATGCCCATCTGCTCGGCGACCCGGATCAGCAGCGTCCCCTTCGGGGCGGTGACCTGGATCCCGTCGACGGTCAGCGTGACCGTCTCGGTCTGCTTGGCTACATCGGTCATCAGTGGGCTCCCACCAGCTGCTTGTCGGAGAGCTTCGGAGCGGTACGTCCCTCGATGTAGTCGAGGTAGTCCTGCTTGAAGTACTTCAGCGACGAGGTGACCGGGCTGGTCGCGCCGTCACCCAGGCCGCAGAACGAGCGCCCGAGGATGTTGTCGCAGGTGTCCAGCAGGGTGTCCAGGTCCTCGTGGGTGCCCTGGCCGGAGAGGATCCGGCGGTAGACGCGGACCATCCAGTAGTTGCCCTCACGGCACGGGGTGCACTTGCCGCACGACTCGTGGTGGTAGAACTCCAGCCACCGGTAGGTCGCGTACACCGGGCAGTCCTGGTCGGAGAAGATCTGCGTCGCCGTGGTGCCGAGGATCGACCCGGCCGCCGCCACCCCCTCGAAGTCCAGCGGCACGTCCAGGTGCTCGGCGGTGAGCAGCGGCGTCGACGAGCCGCCCGGCGTCCAGAACTTCAGGTTGTGGCCGGGCTGCATGCCGCCGGCCAGCTCGATCAGCTCGCGGAGCGTGATGCCCATCGAGCACTCGTACTGGCCGGGGTTGGCGATCCGGCCGGAGAGCGAGTAGATCATCGGACCCGACGACTTCTCGGTGCCCATGGTCCGCCACCAGTCCGCGCCGCCGAGCACGATGTACGGGACGCTGGCGATGGTGCCGACGTTGTTCACCACGGTCGGGCTGGCGTACAGGCCGTGGGTCGCCGGGAACGGCGGGCGCAGCCGCGGCTGCCCCCGGAAACCCTCCAGCGAGTCCAGCAGCGCGGTCTCCTCGCCGCAGATGTACGCACCGGCGCCCGAGTGCACCACCAGGTCCAGGTCGAACCGGGAGCCGAGGATGTTCCGCCCGAGGTAGCCCTTGGCGTACGCCTCCTGCACCGCGTTGCGCAGCCGGCGCGCGGCGTGCACGGCCTCGCCCCGGATGTAGATGTAGGCGCGGTTCGCGCGGATCGCGTACGACGCGATGATCACGCCCTCGACCAGCGAGTGCGGGTCGTGCGTCATCAGCGGCAGGTCCTTGCAGGTGCCCGGCTCGCCCTCGTCGGCGTTGACCACGAGATAGTGCGGCTTGCCGTCGCCCTGCGGGATGAACCCCCACTTGAGACCGGTCGGGAAGCCCGCGCCGCCGCGACCGCGCAGCCCGGAGTCCTTGATGAGCTGGATCAGGTCGTCCGGGTGGGCCTTGAGCGCCTTGCGCAGCGCCGCGTACCCGTCGAGCTTCTCGTAGGTGCCGACCCGCCAGGCGTCCGGCGACAGCCAGCGCTTCGTGAGCACCGGCGTAAGCTTGGCCAGCGTCTCCGGCCGAGGAGTGGTCACTTCTGGGCCCCCCTGTCGCTCGCGTTGGGGGAGCGCGTACCGGCCCCCGCCTCCGCCTCCCTGAGGTTGCGCTCCTGCGTACCGGCCTCGTCGCCGGCGGGCTTGCCGTCACCGGCCGGCGGGTTCGCCGCCGCGCCCGCGGCCTCGGCCTCCCGGGCGTCGCGGGGCGACGGGGGTACGCCGTCCACCGGAACCTTCGTGCCCGGCGCGTCGGGGACCGCCGTCTTCGCGTCCGGCTGCCGGGTCTCGGCCGCCCGCACCTCGGGCGACTTGTCGTCCGGCGCCTTGACGTCCCGGGTGGTGCTGCCGACCGCCGCGGCCGGCGGGGCCGGCTCGCCCGCACCGGCGTTGCCGGCCGGTCGGGCGCCGTTGCCCGCGGCCGGCGGCGCCTTCTCGGCGGCCTCGGCCTTCGCCTTCTCGGCGGCCTCGTCGGCCTCCGCCTTGCTGCGGATGGGCGTGTTCGGGTCGAAGCCCGACACGGCGATGCCGTGCTCCTGCGCCAGCCGCAGCCCGCGCAGGGTCGGATCGCCCGGGACGCCGTCGGCGACCGCGCCCTCACGCTCGTCGGCGAACCCGGCGAGCTGCACCGACATCTCCTTCAGCGTGCAGAGCCGGGCCCCCCGGCTCGGCACCGGCCGGCCGCCGCCGCGCAGCTCGTCGACCACGCCGACCGCGGTGTGCGGGTCCACGTTGTCGAAGAAGTCGTAGTTGACCGTCATCACCGGGCCGTAGTCGCACGCCGCCAGGCACTCGGCGTGCTCCAGGGTGATCGTCCCGTCGGCGGTGGTCTCGTCGTGCCCGACGCCGAGGTGCTCGGCGAGCGTGTCGTAGACCTGCTGGCCGCCGAGCACGTTGCACATGGTGTTGGTGCAGACGCTGACCAGCCAGTCACCGGTCGGGCGGCGCTTGTACATCGTGTAGAAGGAGGCGACCGCGCCGACCTGGGCCTTGTTCAGCCCCAGCACCTCGGCGCAGAACGCGATGCCGGCCGGGGAGACGTACCCCTCCTCGGACTGCACCAGGTGCAGCAGCGGCAGCAGGGCCGAGCGGGACCGGTCGGCCGGGTACCGGGCGATGATCTCCCGCGCCCGCGCCCGGGTCTCTTCACTGAAGGTCGTGCTCATCGGAGTCGCCTTTCCGTTCACGACTGCGGGGCTCGCAAGCTCGCTCACCTGTCACACCCGCCCATGACCGGGTCCAGCGAGGCGCCACCGGCGATCACGTCGGCGATCAGGCCGCCCTCCGCCATCGCCGGGAGGGCCTGGAGGTTGACGAAGCTCGGCTCCCGGTAGTGCACCCGGTACGGCCGGGTGCCGCCGTCGGAGACCGCGTGCACGCCCAGCTCCCCGCGCGGCGACTCGACCGCGATGTAGACCTGGCCCGGCGGAACCCGGAAGCCCTCGGTGACGAGCTTGAAGTGGTGGATCAGCGACTCCATCGACTGACCCATGATCTTGGCGACGTGCTCCAGCGAGTTGCCCATGCCGTCGACGCCGATGGCGAGCTGCGCCGGCCAGGCGATCTTCCGGTCGGCCACCATCACCGGGCCCGGCTCGAGCCGGTCCAACGCCTGCTCGACCAGCTTCAGCGACTCCCGGATCTCGGCGAGCCGGACCAGGTAGCGGCCCCACACGTCGCCGTCGGTGTGCGTCGGCACGTCGAACTCGTACGTCTCGTAGCCGCAGTACGGCATGGTCTTGCGCAGGTCCCAGGCCAGGCCGGCGGAGCGCAGCACCGGGCCGGTCACGCCCAGCGCGAGGCAGCCGGTCACGTCGAGCACCGCCACGTTCTGCGTCCGCTCCAGCCAGATCGGCTGGCCGGAGAGCAGGTTCTCGTACTCCTTGAGCTTCTTCGGCATCAGCTTCAGGAACTCGCGGATCTTGACGATCGCCTCGTCCGGCACGTCCTGCGCCACGCCGCCCGGCCGGACGTACGCGTGGTTCATCCGCAGGCCGGTGACCATCTCGAAGATCTCGAGGATGCACTCCCGCTCGCGGAAGCCGTACAGCATCATGTTGACCGCGCCCAGCTCCATGGCGGTGGTGGCCACCCAGACCAGGTGCGAGGAGATCCGGTTCAGCTCCATCATCAGGACCCGGATGGTGGTCGCCCGCTCGGTGATCTGCTCCTCGATGCCGAGCAGCTTCTCCACCGCCAGCGCGTACGCCGTCTCGTTGAACAGCGGCGACAGGTAGTCCATCCGGGTCACGAAGGTCGAGCCCTGGACCCAGTTGCGGTACTCCAGGTTCTTCTCGATGCCGGTGTGCAGGTAGCCGACGACCGAGCGGGCCTCGCGGACCGTCTCGCCCTCCAGCTCCAGGATCAGCCGCAGCACGCCGTGCGTCGACGGGTGCTGCGGGCCCATGTTGACGACGATCCGCTCGTCGTTGATCGGGTCGGTGCCGGAGACGACGTCGTCCCAGTCCCCACCGGTGACGGTGAAGACCTTGCCCTCAGTGGTCTCGCGCTCGGTGGCGTAGTTGGACGCGGTCACTGGTACGACCTCCTCCGGTCCGGCGGCGGGATCTCGGCGCCCTTGTACTCGACGGGCACGCCGCCGAGGGGGTAGTCCTTGCGCTGCGGGTGGCCCTCCCAGTCGTCCGGCATCAGGATCCGGGTCAGGTTGGGGTGGCCGTCAAAGACGATGCCGAACATGTCGTACGTCTCCCGCTCCTGCCAGTCGGCCGTCGGGTAGACGCTGGTCACGCTGGGCAGGTGCGGATCCTCGACGGAGACCGCGGCCTCCAGCCGGACCCGCCGCCGGTACGTCATCGAGGTGAGCTGGTAGACCACGTGCAGCCGGCGTTCGTCGGCACCGAGGTAGTCCACCCCGGACACCGAGGAGCACAGCTCGAAACGGAGCGCGAGGTCGTCCCGCATGACCTGGCAGACCTCGGCGATCCGCTCGGGGCGGACGTGCAGGGTCAGCTCGCCCCGGTCCACCACGACCTTCTCGATAGCGTCGGCGAAGCCCGGGTACGCCTCCTCCAGCGCGTCGGTGACCTCGTCGAAGTAGCCGCCGTACGGCCGCGACGCCGACTCGACCGGCCGGCGCGGGCGGACCAGGCCGCCGTAGCCGGACACGTCGCCGGTGCCCTGGTTGCCGAACATGCCCCGGCCGGCCGGGCTGGCCGGCGGGTACTCGGCGGGGGCGGTGCTGGAGGCGCCGGCCGGGGTCACCGGCACCGGTACGCCGCCGTCGTCGAGCCTGTCGTTGGGCGCGGTCACTTCTGGACACCCCCGTGCTGGTGCAGGTGGTTCTGGGCCTTCATCCAGTTCTCGATCCGCAGCTGCTCCTCGCGGCCCTCGCGGACGGCCTTCGTCCACTCGGCCCGCCGGGCCTTGTCGCTGCGGTACGACGACGGCATCGAGCCGTACGGGACCACCGGCACGTCACCGCGGGCCTGGCGGGCCTCCAGCATCTTGCGGCCGTTCGCGCCCAGCGGCTCGTGCATGATCTTCTCGCGGAGCTTGAGGATCGCGTCGATGAGCATCTCCGGCCGGGGCGGGCAGCCGGGCAGGTACATGTCGACCGGGACCACGTGGTCGACGCCCTGGACGATCGCGTAGTTGTTGAACATGCCGCCGCTGCTGGCGCACACGCCCATCGACAGCACCCAGCGGGGCTCGGCCATCTGGTCGTAGATCTGGCGCAGCACCGGGGCCATCTTCTGGCTCACCCGGCCGGCCACGATCATCAGGTCCGCCTGCCGCGGCGAGGCCCGGAAGACCTCCATGCCCCAGCGGCCCATGTCGTAGTGGGGGCCACCGGCGGCCATCATCTCGATGGCGCAGCAGGCGAGGCCGAACGTGGCGCCCCAGACCGACGACTTGCGCGACCAGTTGACCAGCTTCTCCACCGAGGTGAGCAGGACGCCGGCGGGGAGCTTCTCCTCGATACCCATGTGAGGTTCCTCCCTCAGTCCCAGTCCAGGCCGCCGCGCCGCCACACGTAGGCGTACGCGACGAAGACCGCGACGATGAACAGGACCATCTCCACGAAGCCGAAGATCGGCAGGGCGTCGAACGAGACCGCCCAGGGGTAGAGGAAGATGATCTCGATGTCGAAGACGATGAAGAGCATCGCCGTCAGGTAGAACTTGATCGGGAACCGGCCGCCGCCGACCGGCTGCGGGCTGGGCTCGATGCCGCACTCGTACGCCTCGAGTTTGGCCTTGTTGTAGCGGCGAGGGCCGGCGAGGCGGGCGGCCGCCACGGAGAACAGGGCGAACCCCGCGGCGAGGGCGAACAGCCCGATGATCGGTACGTAAGGCGAGAGCGACATCGTTTCTCCTGCTCGTCCTTCCCTGCCCTCGGTGCTTGACGAAAATCACACTATTCACGTCCCTCGCCGCACCTTCCGGCGGGGGGTCGATCTTTGTCACGCCCGGGGACGTCGCCGGCCCCGGGCGCCCGCTAGACGGCGGGTGCCGCCTTCGACATCGCGTTGATGACCCGGTCCATCGCGTCGCCGCCCCGCGGATCGGTCAGGTTGGCCAGCAGCTTGAGCACGAAGCGCATGAGCGTCGGGTGGGGCATGCCGTACCTCGTGGCGGCCCGCATGACCTCCGGGCGGCCGATCAGCTTCACGAAGATGCCGCCGAGCCGGTAGTAGCCGCCGAGCCGCGCCTTCAGCTCCGTCGGGTACGCCATCAGCGCCCGCTCCCGCTCCGCGCCGGCCGGACGGGCGAGGGCCTGCACCGCGATCTCCGCGGCCAGCTCGCCCGACTCCATCGCGTACGCGATGCCCTCGCCGTTGAACGGGTTGACCATGCCGCCGGAGTCACCGACGAGCAGCATCCCCCGGGTGTAGTGGGGCACCCGGTTGAAGCCCATCGGCAACGCCGCGCCGAGGATCGGCCCCTCGGCGTTCGCCTCGTCGGTCATCCCCCACTCCTCGGGGGTGTTGGCGAGCCAGTCGGTCAGCAGCCGCCGGTAGTTCGTCTTGCCGAAGGCCGACGACGAGTTGAGGACGCCGAGGCCGACGTTGACCCGGCCGTCGCCCAGCCCGAAGATCCAGCCGTAGCCCGGCAGCAGGGCGTCGCTGCCCTTGCTGCGCAGCTCCAACCAGGACTCCAGGTAGTCGTCGTCGTGCTTCGCCTCGCAGCGGTAGTACCGCCGGACGGCCACGCCGATCGGCCGGTCCTCCCGCTTCGCCAGCCCGAGAGCGAGGGGAAGTCGGCCGGAGACGCCGTCCGCGGCGACCACCAGGGGTGCGCGGTAGGTGACCGGCTCCTTCTCGGGCCCCACCTCGGCCTCGACACCGACCACCCGGCCGTCGCCGTCGAGCACCGGGCCGATGACGTTCACGCTCGTGCGCAGCTTGGCGCCGGCGGCCACGGCCCGCTGGGCGAGCAGGTCGTCGAAGTCCAGCCGGGTGCGCACCAGGCCGTAGTTGGGGAAGCTGGCCAGGTCGGGCCAGTCCAGTTCGAGCCGGACACCGCCGCCGATCACCCGCAGGCCCCGGTTGTGCAGCCAGCCGGCCTCGGTCGAGGTGTCCACGCCCATGCGGATCAGCTGCCGCACGGCGCGTGGGGTCAGCCCGTCACCGCAGACCTTTTCCCGGGGGAACTCGGTCTTCTCCAGCAGCAGCACCCGCACGCCGTGCCGAGCCAGGTGGTACGCGGTCGCCGACCCACCGGGACCGGCGCCCACGACGATCACCTCGGCGTCGTTCTCCACCGTGGTCATCCGCGCCTCCTCCCCCGCGTGCTCGTGAAATGCTTCACAAGCCAGACGGTGTGGAGTCTATGACCGGCGTTACACCCGCGCCTGGTGAGGGGTACCTAACTTGCCGGAAACAGGCCGCTCAGCGGCGGGCCGAGCCGGGCGTCGGCGCCGTTTCGGTGCGAGCCGGGCGCGCGGGCGGGTCAGCGGCGGGCCGGCGCGGCGTCGAGCCCGGCCTCGGCGCGGATGGTCGCCGGGAGGTGTTCGCGCAACGCCCCGCCGGCCGCCCGGTCCAGCGCGGCCAGCACCTCGGCCACCACCTGGCGCACGTCGGCGGGATCCGCGCCGGCCAGTTCCTTGAGCTGGGCGATGAGTTCGGCGGCGTCGTCGTCGGTGGGTGCCGTGGCGTCCGCCCGATCGGGTCCCGTCATGGGGCGAGCCTACGGGGCAAAATGGACTATATCCCCATATTCACGAAAAGCTGGTTGGCCAGTCAGGCCCGGGTCGCCCGGTGCAGGGCCACGATGCCGCCGCTCATGTTGCGCCAGGCCACCCGGCCCCACCCGGCCGCCCCGATCCGCGCCGCCAGCGCCGCCTGGTCCGGCCAGGCCCGGATCGACTCCGCGAGGTACACGTAGGCGTCCGGGTTGCTGGAGACCGCACGCGCCACCGCCGGGAGCGACCGCATGAGGTACGACAGGTAGACCGTCCGGAACGCGGGGTTCACCGGCGTGCTGAACTCGCACACCACCAGGCGGCCACCCGGCTTCGTGACCCGGGCCAGCTCGCGCAGCGCCGCGTCGGTGTCGTTGACGTTGCGCAGCGCGAAGGAGATGGTCACCGCGTCGAAGCTCGCGTCCACGAACGGCAGCCGCAGCGCGTCACCGGCCAGCAGGGGCACGGCCGGGCGGGTCCGCTTGCCGGCGTACAGCATGCCGAGGGAGAGATCGACCCCGACCGCGTACGCCCCCGAGTGGGCCAGTTCCTCCGTCGAGACGCCGGTGCCGGCACCCACGTCGAGCACCCGCTCACCGGGCCGCAGGTCGAGCGCTGCCCGGGTCGCCCGCCGCCAGGACCGGTCCTGCCCGAACGAGAGGACGGTGTTGGTCAGGTCGTAGCGGGCGGCCACACCGTCGAACATCGCGGCGACCTCGTGCGGCTGCTTGTCCAGACTGGCGCGCTGACCCCGGGGCGTACTACTCACCCCCCCACTCTGCCAGCCCCCCGGGGGGCTGAAGGAAGGGCCCCTTGTTAACGCCTCCGGTAGAGAAGGGGACCCTTGTTAACGCTGAGTTCCCGACCAGCGCTGACAGGCGACGGGGGCGGGATGGCCAGTGGCCACCCCGCCCCCGTAGCGGTCACGACGGTCAGTCGGTCTGCTTCTCGTCGTCAGGGCCGACCAGGACGACCTTCCGCCGCCGCGACAGCAGCAGGAGCGCGCCGCCGGCCACCAGCACGGCCGCGCCGATGCCGGCGATCAGGCCGACCTGCACGCCGGTGACCGGCAGGCCACCGCCGTCGCCGGAGCCGCCGCCGTCGCCGCCACCCGGGGTCGGCGTGCCGCTCGGCTGGCCGCTCGGGCTCGGCCCGGCCGTCGGAGTCGCCGTGGGGGTGGGGCTCGGCGTGCCGCTCGGGCTCGGGCTGGGCTGAGCCGACAGGTCGACGAACGCCTCGAAGACCGTGTGGTTGTCCAGCTCGTCGACCTCGGCGAAGGCACGCCGCTGGGCCGGGTCGGCCACCCTCGGCTCCTCCTCGGGCTCGCCCTCGGCCGCGTCCAGCCCGTACGCGAAGAGGTCACCCTCGTGCAGCACCGGCTCGGTGACGTCGGCGCCCACCCGAACCGTCACGTCGGCGGTGTAGTACTCGCCGGGACGTACGACGACGCCGGAGTCCTCGCAGAGCAGTTGGGCCTTGCCGAGGATCTCCTGCTGGACGCAGCCCGCCGGGGTCTGCACGAAGCTGACGCCGTGGGGCAGGGTGAGACCGTAGAAGACGCCCGTCGCCTTGCGGCTCCCGTCGTTGTAGACGGCCCAGTCGAGCGGCACGGTGACCCCGCGCCGCACCGGCCTGAGGTCGGGCTCGTTCTGCAGGGCGCCGTCGACCACGACGTTGTCCTGGATGTCCTGTGCCCAGGCGGTGAGGTCGTAGCCCGGGCGGGTCACCTCGACCGGCACGTCGACGACCTCGTCGGCGACGTTCGGCTGCGGGGTGGCGGTGGCGACCCCGACGGTCAGCACGCCGCCGTTGCCCTTCCCGCCGGTGCTGAACAGCGGGACGCCGAAGTCCTCGCTGGTGCCGGCGGGCAGGTCGCCGAGGAGGCACTGGTACATCGTCGAGCCGCTGACCGGTACGCAGCCGTCGGGCATCACATAGCCGACGCGGTTGAGCTTGAGCCGGTCGACCTTCACCCGGACGCTGACGTCCTTCGCGGTGGCCGTGCCGGTGTTGGTGACCGTGAACTTGAACGGCTTGGCCTGGGCCTCGTCGACGCCCTTGGCCAGGCTCGTGCTGATCGGAATCAGCACGAGGTCGGGTGCGTCGGCGGCCCGCGCGGGCGTGCCGACGGCGGTCAGCCCGGCGGCGAGCAGGGTTGCGGCACCCGCCCGCGCCAGGCTGGAGCGCTGGAAGAAGGTCATGGATCCCCCGGGGTAAGGGACGTACGGAACGAGCGGACGGTACCGGAGCGACGTCGCGGCACGCCAGAGGCACGGCGGTGAATGTCGGCCGTCCCACTCGGACGGTGGACACAGCGGAGGCGGGATGGTGGACCATCCCGCCTCCGCTGCCGTGCGTTATGTGAACGACCCTCGCGGGTCGATGGAGGACGACCGTCAGGCGGTCGGCTTCTCGTCGCCAGGGCTCACCAGGACGATCCGGCGGCGCCGCGCGACCAGGAACATCACACCACCCGCGAGCAGCACCGCGACACCGATTCCGCCCATCAGGCCGGCCTGCGGCCCGGTCACCGGCAGTCCGGGACCGTCGCCGTCGCCGTCACCCTCGCCGCCACCGCCGGCACCGCCCTTGGCGGCCACGACGACCGCGAAGCCGTCCACGTTGTCCGTCGGGTCGACGTCGGTGATCCGCTCGCCCTTGTTCACCAGGCGGGCGTTCTCGAGGCTGGTCTTCCGGGCGGCACGGGCCTCCGGGGAGTCCGGCTTCACCATGCCGAGCGCGTCGGCGGTCAGCGAACCGGCCGGCAGGGTGGCCGGGGCCTGGACGCCGTCGGCGACCTTGACCGGGAACTGGATCAGCAGGATCGTCTCGTTGTCCACCACCAGGGTGTCGTCGCGGCACGTCGCGGTGCGCACGTCGGCCGAGTACTCGCAGCCCTCGTACTGCTCGGTGAAGGTGACGTCCTTCGGCAGCTGGAGCTTGATCTCGACGCCCCCGGCGAAGGTGTCGCCCTGGTTGACGATCTCGCCGAAGACGAGTGCCTCGTCGCCGGGGTGGATCGCCTTCCCGTCGGCCCGGGTCTTGACGTCCGGCACGACCACGCCGAGGTCGACGCCCGGCACGCCCTCGTACTCGATCAGGACCCTCTTGTCGTTGTTGTCCGGCGTGGTGTCGTCGGACGACTGCAGGAAGAAGCGGGCGCTGAAACCGCTGGTGCTGCCATCGGGCTCGTACTTGAAGGTGACGATCGGGAACTCGAGTTCCTCGCCCGGGCCAGGGATCCGCTCCGCGGGCACGGTGCACAGGATGCTGAAGATTCCGTCGCCCTTGCAGTCCTCGCCGAGCGGGAGGACGTCGACGGGCTGGTCGTTCCAGCCGGAGTAGTCCACGCCGACGGTCAGGGCGGTCGGGGTGCCCGGGCCGTTGTTCTTGACCTTGAGCCAGCCGATCTTCTCGGTGGCGCCCTCGGCCAGCGTGGTGCCGGCGACGGTCACCGCGAGGTCGGCCTTGGTGTCCTCGGCGTGCGCCGGCGTCGCCGCCACGGCGAGCCCGCCGGCGGCCAGCAGCGCGGCTGCGCCGAGCCGCGCGAGCGGCCGGTTACGGAAGATCATGGAAGCGTCCCCCCGTGGGGTGAAGGAAACATACGGGCGGGGACGTTAGCGGGCGGCGATCGACCTCGCCAGCCTTCTGGAACGGGTGTTTGGCCTGGTCACCTAAGCGTGACCTAAGGATTGTCCGGATTCATGGGGGTTGTCATCGACGAATGTGGACACGCTTCGGTGGAACGGTCACCGAATCGATATCTCCGGTCGACCACATCGGCCGTTCGGCCAACCGACCCCACGTCACGGGCCGTGCCCGCACGGTGATGGACCCGCCCCCGGTGACGGACGCGCGGGCCGGTCCGTCAGCGGGCGTCGACCAGCGGCAGCGACTTCCCCGCGCCACCGCCCGGCAGGGCGATCGAGGAGAAGTGCGAGACCACGCGCTCGTCGGTCGGGTCGTCGGCCGGCGTCCAGTGCACGGCGAGGCGGCTGTAGAGGGTGTCCCGCTGGGCGGGGATCCGGTCGGCGGAGCGGATCATGCCGATCAGCTCGTGCAGGTTGGAGCGGTGCCGTGCGCCGGCCGAGGAGATGACGTTCTCCTCCAGCATGATCGAGCCGAGGTCGTCCACGCCCATGTGCAGGGCGAGTTGCCCGACGTCCTTGCCGGTGGTGAGCCAGGACGCCTGGAGGTGCGGCACGGTCTCGAAGAAGAGCCGCGCCACCGCGACCAGCCGCAGGTACTCCAGGGCGGTCGCCTGGGTGCGGCCCTTCAGGTGGTTGTTCTCCGGCTGGTACGTCCACGGGATGAACGCCCGGAAGCCGCGCGTCCGGTCCTGCACGTCGCGGATCATCCGCAGGTGCTCGATCCGCTCGGCGGCGGTCTCGCCGGTGCCCATCATCATCGTCGCGGTCGACTCGACGCCCTGACGGTGGGCCAGCTCCATGACCTCGAGCCAACGCTCGCCGGACTCCTTCAACGGGGCGATCGCCCGGCGGGGACGCTCGGGCAGCATCTCCGCGCCGGCGCCGGCGATCGAGTCCAGGCCGGCGGCCTTGATGCGGGCGATGGCCTCGTCCAGGCTCACGCCGGAGACCTTCGCCATGTGCAGGATCTCGCTGGGGCCGATCGAGTGGATGGCGAGCTTGGGGTACGCCTTCTTCACCGAGGAGAACAACTCCTCGTAGTACTCGACACCGTAGTCCGGGTGATGCCCGCCCTGGAGCATGACCTGGGTGGCGCCCAGCTCGACCGCCTCGCCGCACCGGCGCAGGATCTCCTCGGTGGGGTGCGTCCACCCCTCCTTGTGCTTCGGCGCGCGGTAGAAGGCGCAGAACTTGCACGCCGTCACGCAGACGTTGGTGTAGTTGATGTTGCGGTCGATCAGGTACGTGACGATGTTGTCCGGGTACCGCCGCCGGCGCACCGCGTCCGCCGCCTCGCCCAGCGCGTGGAAGGGCGCGTCGGTGTAGAGCAGCAGGGCCTCCTCGGGCGTGATCCGCCCGCCGTCCGCGCCGCGCTGCAGGATGTCGTCGATCTCCCGGCTCACCGTCACGCCCCCGAGCCTACGTCGCGGTTCCCCGCCCAGCGACGAGCGGCCACCCGATGTGACGTCGTCGGCTCTCCGTGACCCAGCGTGACGCGGAGCGGCCCACGCGCCACGATCACACTCCGTGCCGGGCATGGCCTCGCAGGCCCGGGACTCGGGCGGGCGGGGGGCTCAGGCGTCGTAGTCGACCGTCAGGCGGTCGGTCGTCGGGCTGGACTGGCAGGTCAGGACGTAGCCCGCCGCCACCTCGTCGGGTTCCAGGGCGTAGTTGCGGGCCATGGTGACCTCGCCGTCGACGACCTTCGCCTTGCAGGTCGAGCAGACGCCGCCCTTGCAGGCGTACGGCAGTTCGCCGCGTACCTTCAGCGCCGCGTCCAGCACCCGCTCGTCACGGCCCATGCTGAAGGTCGAGGAGCGGCCGTCCAGCACGATCGTCACCTCCGCTCCGGCCCCGGGCTCGTCACCCGGGCACCGCACCGGCTCCGGCGGCGCGTCGACGTGGAACAGCTCCGTGCGCACCGCCGACTCCGGCGTCCCCCGCGCGGTCAGCACCTCGCGGGCGTCGACCACCATCCCGTACGGCCCGCAGAGGAACCACTCGTCGATCGTGTCGCCCGGCACGATGGTGTCGAGCAGCCGGCCCAGCCGGTCGGCGTCGATCCGTCCGGACAGCAGCGGCGACTCGCCCTGTTCGCGGGAGAGGACGTGCACCAGGTGCAGCCGGGTGGGGTAGCGGTCCTTCAGGTCCGCGAGCTCCTCGGCGAACATCACGGTGTTGACCGTGCGGTTGCCGTACACCACGGTGAAGGTGCTGGCGGGCTCGACGGCCAGGGCCGTCGCGACCAGCGACAGCACCGGGGTGATGCCGGACCCCGCGACCACCGCGCCGTAGTGGCGCACCCGGTCCGGCACGAACGCCGTGGTGAAGTGGCCGAGCGGCGGCAGCACGTCCACGGTGTCGCCGCCGCGCAGGGCGCCGCAGGCGTACGCCGAGAAGGCGCCGCCGGGGATCTCCCGGACACCGATCCGCAGCCGGCCGTGCCGGGCCAGCTCGTCCGGGGTGGAGCAGATCGAGTACGACCGCCGCACGTCCTCCCCGTCGTCGCCGGTGCGCCGGGCGGTGAGGTGCTGGCCGGCGGCGAACGCGAAGGTCTCGCGCAGCTCCTCCGGCACGGCGAAGGTGACCGCCACCGAGTCGGCGGTGAGCCGGTCGACGGCGGCGACGGGGAGCGGGTGGAAGGCCGGCCGGCGGCGGACCGGTCGGGTGATCGTGACAGTCACAGTGCCTTCAGGTGGTCGAAGGGTTCGGAGCAGGACCGGCAGCGCCAGAGCGCCTTGCACGCGGTGGAGCCGAAGCGGCTGACCTGTTCGGTCTCCGGCGAGCCGCAGCGCGGGCACCGGACGGCGAGGGTCAGCGGCACCGCGCCCTCGCGCCGGGCCGGCCCGGGCGGGGCGATGCCGGCGGCGGCGAGCTTCGCCCGCCCGTCCGCCGAGATCCAGTCGGTGCTCCACGCCGGCGCGTAGACCGTGCGGACCTCGGCGTCGGGGTGACCGGCGGCGGCCAGGGCGCGGCGGATGTCGGTGCGGATGACGTCCATCGCCGGGCAGCCGGTGTAGGTGGGGGTGATGGTGACGACCACCCGGCCGGTGGCCGGGTCCTCGTCGACCGACCGCAGGATGCCCAGCTCGTCGATGGTGACCACCCGGATCTCCGGGTCCACCACCGCCGCCACGGCCTCCCTCGGGCTGGTCACCAGTTCGCTCCGGGATGGGCGCGGTGCAGCACCTGCATCTCGGCGAGCAGGTACGACAGGTGCTCGGTGTGCACGCCGTCCCGGCCACCGGCGGGCGCCCAGCCGGTCTGCGGGAGCGTCAGCGTCGCCTCGTCGAGCACCGCCGTCACGGTCGCGTCGACGTCGGCCCGCAGGCTGGCCGGGTCGACCGGCGCGGCCGGATCCGGGGTGAACAGCTCGTGCGTGTACGGCCAGACCTCGTCGACCGCCGCCTGCATCCGCCGGTGCGACTCCTCGGTGCCGTCGCCGAGCCGGCGCACCCAGAGCGAGGCGTGGTCGAGGTGGTACGCCGACTCCTTGCGGGCCTTGGCGCCGATCGCGGCCAGCCGCTCGTCGGCGCACCCGGCCAGCGCGGTGTAGAGCGGCAACTGGTACGCCGACAGGAAGAGCAGCTTCGCCATGGTCACCGCGAAGTCGCCGTTGGGCAGCTCGACGAGGAGGCAGTTGCGGAACTCACGGTCGTCGCGCAGGTACGCCAGCGCGTCCTCGTCCCGCCCGGCGCCCTCCAGCTCGCCCGCGTACGTCAGCAGCAGGCGGGCGGCGCCGAGCTGGTCGAGGGCGATGTTGGCGAGCGCGATGTCCTCCTCCATCTCCGGCGCGCGGGTGGACCACTCGGCGAGCCGCTGTGCCGCGATCAGCGCGTCGTCGCCGAGGCGCAGCGTGAAGTCGAACGGGCCGTTCACAGGTGGGCCACCCCGTCCGGCACCTGGTAGAAGGTGGGGTGGCGGTAGACCTTGTCGGCCGCCGGGTCGAAGAAGGCGTCCTTCTCGTCCGGGCTGGACGCGGTGATGGCGCTCGCCGGCACCACCCAGATCGACACCCCCTCCTGGCGGCGGGTGTAGAGGTCCCGGGCGTTGCGCAGGGCCAGCTCCGCGTCGGGCGCGTGGAGGCTGCCGACGTGGGTGTGCGACAGCCCGCGCCGGGCCCGGACGAAGACCTCCCACAGCGGGGCGTGTTCCTGGCTGCTCACGCGGCCACCTTCTCCTTCTTCGCTGCCTGCTTGGCCGCGTACGCCGCGGCGGCCTCGCGGACCCAGGCTCCCTCGGCGTGGGCCCGGCGGCGGTGTTCCATCCGCTGCCGGTTGCACGGGCCCTCGCCCTTGATCACCCGCATCAGCTCGTCGTAGTCGGGCTGGGTGAAGTCGTACGCCTGCCGCTCGTCGTTCCAGCGCAGGTCCGGGTCGGGGATGCTCAGGCCGAGCACCTCGGCCTGCTGCACGCACATGTCGACGAAGCGCTGGCGCAGCTCGTCGTTGGAGAAGCGCTTGATCTTCCAGGCCATCGACTGCGCGGAGTGGGTGGAGTCGGTGTCCGGCGGGCCGAACATGGCGAGGGACGGGTACCACCACCGGTCCACCGCGTCCTGGGCCATCGCCTGCTGGGCCGGGGTGCCGTGGGCGAGGGTGTGCAGGATCTCGTACCCCTGCCGCTGGTGGAACGACTCCTCCTTGCAGACGCGGATCATCGCCCGCGCGTACGGCCCGTACGAGCAGCGGCACAGCGGCACCTGGTTGACGATCGCCGCGCCGTCCACCAGCCAGCCGATCGCGCCCATGTCGGCCCAGGTGAGGGTCGGGTAGTTGAAGATCGAGCTGTACTTCTGCCGGCCGCTGAGGAGCAGGTCGACCAGCTCGTCCCGGCTGACGCCCAGGGTCTCCGCGGCGGCGTAGAGGTAGAGGCCGTGCCCGGCCTCGTCCTGCACCTTCGCGAGCAGGATCGCCTTGCGCTTGAGCGAGGGCGCCCGGCTGATCCAGTTGCCCTCGGGCTGCATCCCGATGATCTCGGAGTGGGCGTGCTGGGCGATCTGCCGGATCAGGGTCTTCCGGTACGCCTCCGGCATCCAGTCCCGCGGCTCGATTTTCTGGTCGGCGTCGATGACCTCGGCGAAGTAGGCGGCGAGGTCATCGACGCCGGTGGCGCCGCGCCGCCCCCGCTCGGCGGCCTCCCGCAGCGCCGCCTCGGCCGCCTCGACCTCGCCGAGGAGACCGCCGCCGGGGCCGTCGTCGGCCGGGAAGTCATTGCCATACATGCCTCAAGTGTTACAGCTCGCCACCGAAAACTCTAGGGGGTGTAACAGGATTCCGAGAGCCCTGGCCCTACCCAACGAATCCGATTCGTAACCCAGAGCGGATGTGAGTTGGGTCACGACGGGAATATGAATCCCCCCAGAAGACGCATACCGTCCGGATGTCCCGACTTCATGGCAAGTTGCCAGGTGTCAGAACTCGGCGGGTCGCGGATCCGGACGTAGACTTCCCCGGCACAGCGATCGGTTCCCGACGATCACCGAGAGGCCGCCACCCCCGGCCTCGGCGACCCGATCCGTCCGGACAACGCAGCCGGTCCCCCCGGCCCTGACATCTGGAGCTCACCCACTCATGCGATCCCGCGTGACCCTGGTGCTCGCCGTCGTGGCGGTCCTCCTCGGTGGTGCCCTGCTCGTGCCCGCCGCGTACGCCCGGCTCTCCGACGGCGACGGCGGCGGCGCGGGCGGCGGCGCCGGGAGCGTCGCGGCCCCCGCCCCCACCACGCCGCCACCGCCCACCCTGGCGGCCGCGCCGGTGTCGGTGGCCTTCACGGGCGAGTTCTTCTCCTGGGCCCTGATGGACCGCGAGAGCGGCAAGATCTCCGGCGCGAGGAACATGACCGCCACCAGCTCGACCGAGTCGATGATCAAGGCGTGGTTCGCCGCGGACTACCTGAACCGACTCGGCGAGAAGGCGCCCTCGGCGGCGATGAAGAAGAACATCACCACCGCCATCCGGGACAGCAACGACGACGCCGCGAACGCCCTCTACGCGGCGGTCGGGAAGTCGGCCACCATCAGCCGGATGATCAAGACCTGCGGCCTCACCGACACCAAGCCGGGCAAGGTGCCGGGATACGTCGGCTGGTGGAGCTTCACCCAGATGTCGCCCCGCGACGCGGTCCGGCTCGGCGACTGCCTCGGCGACGGCAAGGCCGCCGGGCCGAAGTGGACGGCGTACCTGCTCGACGAGATGAGCAAGGTCCGCGGCACGACCGCCGCCAAGGACCAGAAGACCCGCGCGGGCGGCGGCCGGTGGGGCATCATCGACGGCCTGCCCGAGTCGATCACCAGCCAGGGCCCGGTCAGCATGAAGAACGGGTGGACGAGGCTCAACTACGACGGCAACTGGCACGTCAACTGCCTCGCCCTGACCGACCGGTGGAGCCTCGCCGTCATGCTGCGTTATCCGCAGACGAGCGGTCTCGACTACGGCTCCCAGGTCTGCGCCAGCGTCGCCGCCCAGCTCGTCACCCCGCAGCCCGGCGCCGCGCTCAAGGTGCCGCAGCAGCCGGCCGGGAAGCTCTGATGGCCCGTCAGCGCCGCAGGAAGCGCGGCGCAGGGCCGGTCGGCGGGCTGATCCTGGTCGCGGTCGTCCTGATCGGACTCGTGGTCGTGTCGCTGCGCCTGCTGCCCGGCTCGCCGTTCGAGTCCCGGGCAGCCGCCCGGTGGGGCGAGCCGACCGTACCGGCGGACCGCGGGACCGGTGCGTCCGCCGACCGCCGTGACCGGCCCTCGCCGTCGCCCAGCCCGTCCCTGGAGCCGCTTCCCTTCGCGGCGCAGGATCTCGACGATCTCGGCATCGAGGGCTGGTACTCCTGGAGCGTGCTGGACCGGCGCACCGGCGAGATCATCGGCTCGGACAACATGGACGAGACCAGCACCACCGCGTCGCTGATCAAGTCCTGGATCGTGGCCGACTACCTGCGGCGCACCGCCGAGGCGGGCGACACGCCGAGCGACGCGAAGCTCGCCGACGCCACGAAGATCATCCGGGACAGCGACAACACGCGTACGCAGAAGTTCTACAACAGCCTCGACGGGTCGGCCTCGATCGAGCGGCTGCTGTCCACCTGCGAGCTGACCGACAGCAGCGTCGCCAGTGACGGCGGCTGGAGCCGGACGAACCTCTCGCCCCGCGACACCGCCCGCCTCGGGGCGTGCATCGCCGACGGCCGCGCCGCCGGGCCGGAGTGGACGGAGTGGCTGCTCGACGAGATGCGGCTGGTCCGCGGCACCGGCGACTTCGGCATCCGCAAGGCGTTCCCGGCGGCCGAGCGCAAGACCATCGCAATCAAGAACGGCTGGGTCGACCGCACCCGCGAGCAGGAGAACCACGTCAACTGCCTCGCCATCGGCGACACCTGGACGATGGGCGTGATGCTGCGCTACCCGATCGAGAAGGGCTACGAGTACGGCATGCAGAACTGCCAGAAGATCACGGCAGCCCTTCTGGTCCGCCCGTAGCGCGCCGAGGCCCTCCGCCGAGGCCCTCAGCCCCGCCGGGAGCCTCAGCCAGTGAAGAAGGCCGGGCCGGTGGCGGGAAGTTCGGGGGTGGCGCCGCTGGCGGCGGCGCGGCGGGCGAACTCGCGGACACCGGAAACCTGCCGGTCACCCAGGCTGAAGTCGAGGACGCGGAAGTAGGTGGCCAGGGTCGCCGCGTCGAAGGGCTCCCAGCGGGCGCCGGCCTCGGCGACCTGGTCCAACTCTCCGAGGCAGAGGTCCCGGGACCGCAGGAACGCCTCGTGGACCTCCTTCACCAGGCCCGGATGGGCCGCGGCGAAGTCCCGGCGTACCGCCCAGACGGCGAAGACCATCGGCAGCCCGGTCCACTCGCGCCAGGCCTGTCCGAGGTCGGTGACCGTGAGGCCACCGCGGGGGGCCTCGTACATGGCGCGCAACGCCACGTCCCCGATCAGCACGCCCGCGTCCGCCTCCAGCAACATCTGGGTCAGGTCGGGCGGGCAGCGGAAGTACTCCGGGTTCACCCCGTACCGCTCGGCCAGCAACAACTGCGCCAGCAGCACGCCGGTCCGCGACGTCGACCCGAGCGCGACCCGGCCGTGGTCGAGGTCGGCCAGTGGCCGGGTGGACACGATGTTGACCGACAGCACCGGACCGTCGCTGCCCACCGCCAGATCGGGCAGGAGCAGCAGGTCGTCGGCGTGCTTCAGGTACTCCACCAGCGTGATCGGGCCGATGTCCAGGTCGCCGGCGACCAGGGCGGCGCTCAGCCGGTCCGGCGAGTCCTTGTGCAGGTCGACGTCGATCAGGGCGCCGGAGCGCATCAGCCCCCAGTAGATCGGCAGGCAGTTGAGGAACTGGATGTGCCCGACCCGGGGGCGCGCGACGTGCTCGACCATTACCTGACCGTATCCCCCGCCACCCGGACCGGCGCGCCGGGCGGGGTGGGAGTGGCCAAGACCGCAGCCACCGGCCGCCCGCTACCGGCCGGCGAGTCCGTAATTCGATGGAGCGCCCCGGTCGTGCGGCGTAGGCTTGCAGGCCGCTTGACGGCCGAGGTGAGCTTCGCACCGCACCGGACGTCCCCGCGCCGGGCGCCGGCCATCCGCCCCCGGACACGCGAGCGATCAGCGATGACCGCAAGGGAAGTCACCGTGACCGCAGCCGACCTCGCTCTCGACCAGGACCTCGCCGCGGAGCGCGAACACCTGGACACCTCCCGCGCCGCCCTGCGGCGGATGCGCGAACGCGCCGAGGCGCTCTTCGCCACCGGTGACAGCGTCGCCGGCGACGCGTACACGGCCGAGCAGCTCGGCCGGCACCTGGCCCGGCGGGTCGCCGAGCTGGCCGACGACCCGACCACGCCGCTGTTCTTCGGCCGGCTCGACTTCGGGGACGCCGACCGGGACCACGCCGGGCGGCGCTACCACGTGGGGCGGCGCCACGTGACCGACGACCGCGGCGAGCCGCTGGTGCTGGACTGGCGCGCCCCGGTGTCCCGGTCTTTCTACCGGGCCAGCGCGCGGGACCCGCAGGGCGTGGCGGTACGCAGACGGTTCGGGTTCAACAGCGGGGTGCTGACCAGCTTCGAGGACGAGCACCTGGACCGTGGCGAGGAGCTGGGCACGGCCAGCCGGATCCTCACCGCCGAGATCGAGCGCCCCCGCGTCGGGCCGATGCGGGACATCGTCGCCACCATCCAGCCCGAGCAGGACGAACTGGTCCGGGCCGACCTGGCCGACTCCATCTGCGTGCAGGGGGCACCGGGCACCGGGAAGACCGCCGTCGGCCTGCACCGGGCCGCGTACCTGCTCTACCTGCACCGGGAGCGGCTGCGGCGCTCCGGTGTGCTGATCGTGGGGCCGAACCGGGCCTTCCTGTCGTACATCGCGGCGGTCCTGCCGGCCCTCGGTGAGGTGGAGGTCGAGCAGGCCACCGTGGAGGACCTGGTCGAACGGGTGCCGGTCCGCGCGGTCGACGACCCGGCCGTCGCGGCCGTCAAGCACGACGCGCGGATGGCCGACGTGCTGCGCCGGGCGGTGGCCGCGCACGTCGGCGAGCCGACCGAGCCGATCGTGGTCTCGGACGGCTCGTTCCGCTGGCGGATCGGGCTGGAGCCGCTGCACCGGGTGGTCGGGGAGACCCGCCGGGAGGGGCTGCCGTACGCGGTCGGCCGGGAGCGGGTCCGCGCCCGGGTGGTGGGCCTGCTGCAGCGGCAGGCGGAGGCCCGGCGGGCCGAGTCACCGAGCGACGCCTGGCTGCGCCGGACGGCGAGATCCCGGCCGGTGACCGCCTTCCTCGACGAGGTCTGGCCGGCGCTCACCCCGGACGGGCTGCTGCACGAGCTGTACGCCGACCCGCAGCGCCTGGCCATGGCCGCCGACGGCCTGCTCACCGCCGAGGAGCAGGCCCTGCTGGCGGCGTCCGGGACCAGGTTGGGCCGCACGGCGAGGGCGACGCGCTGGACGGCCGCCGACGCGGTCCTCGTCGACGAGGCCGCCGGCCTGATCGAGCGGCCGGCCGGCTACGGGCACGTGGTGGTGGACGAGGCGCAGGACCTCTCCCCGATGCAGTGCCGGGCCATCGCGCGGCGCAGCGAGCACGGCTCGATCACCCTGCTCGGCGACCTCGCCCAGGGCACCGCGCCGTGGGCCGCCCGGGACTGGCGGGAGACGCTGCGGCACCTGGGCAAGCCGGACGCGGTGGTGGTGCCGCTGACCGTCGGCTTCCGGGTGCCCGCCGCCGTGGTCGCGTTCGCCAACCGGCTGCTGCCGTCGCTCGCGGTCGACGTAACCCCGGCCGAGTCGCTGCGTCGGGACGGCACGCTGGACGTGCGTACCGTCGGGGAACTGCCGGCGGCGACGGTGGCCGAGGTACGGGCGGCGCTCGCGCACGACGGCTCGGTGGCCGTGATCGCGGCGGACGCCGCGGTCGACGGGCTGCGGGCGGCGCTCGCCGGCGCCGGGATCGAGACCGCGACCGCCGACGACCCGACGGCCGCCGCGCGCGTCACGGTGGTGCCCGCGACGATGGTGAAGGGCCTCGAGTACGACCACGTCATCGTCGTCGAGCCGGCGGCCATCGTGGCGGCGGAGCCCCGCGGCCTGCACCGCCTCTACGTGGTGCTCACCCGGGCGGTGTCCCGGCTGGCGGTGCTGCACACCGCGCCCCTGCCCGCACCGCTGGTGGGTGACTAGGGAGTTCACCGGCGCGGCTTCGGCGGGCGTCGTCGCCACTCCGCGCGGGGTCGGGGGCGGGTGGCGCGGAGGTGCGCGGGTCGCCGGTTCAGTTGACGTTTCGCCCGTTCGTACGCCGGACCGGGCACCGGCGGTGCCACGATGCCGACAGGGCGCGCCGCCGGTGGCCGTCCCCGGGCCGAGAGGGGTCGACGTGAGCACCGTCCCGTCGGGTACGCCGTGCTGGACCGACCTTGCCACGCCGGATCTCGCCGACGCGCGGCGCTTCTACCCGGAGCTGTTCGGCTGGACCGGACAGATCGCGCCGGAGCCGGAGGCGGGCGGCTACACGGTCTTCCTCCTGGACGGCCGGGCGGTGGCCGGGGCGGGGCCACCGGCGATCCCCGACCAGGTGCCCATCTGGTCGGTGTACGTCGCCACCGACGACGCCGACCTGGTGGCCGGGCGCGTCGAGCGGGCCGGTGGGCAGGTGGTGGTGCCGCCCTTCGAGGTGTTGGACCGGGGCCGGATGGCGGTGTTCAGCGACCCGGCGGGCGCGACCTTCAGCGTGTGGCAGCCGATGGCGATGCCGGGCGGGGAGGTCTTCGGTGTCCCCGGCGCGATGAGCTGGACCGAGCTGGTCACCCCGGACCCGGACGGCGCGAAGGTCTTCTACGAGCTGGTCTTCGGCTGGCACCCGGACGGTCAGGCGGGGGAGTCGGCCGCCGCCCACACCGCCTGGCGGCTCGGCGCCCGGATCGTGGCCGGGATGACCGTGCCGCTGGGCGACTTCCCGGCCGACACGCCCGCGTACTGGTCGGTCTACTTCGGGGTGGCCGACGCCGACGCGGCGGCCGCCCGCGCCGCCACCCTGGGCGGCTCGGTCCTGGTGCCCCCGCGCGACATCCCGGCCGGCCGCTACACCGCCCTCCGCGACCCCCAGGGAGCCCTCTTCAACACGATAGCCCTGCCGCCGCGACCCTGACCGTGGCGTCAGCGGCGGACGGGGACGACCAGCGGGCCGTGGTCGCCCTCGACGACCTTGACCGTGGCGCGGTAGTGGCGGGACAGCAGCTTTTCGGTCAGGACGTCGCGGGGGGTGCCGGTGGCGGCGACGCGGCCGTCGGCGAGGAGCACCATGCGGTCGGCGTACTCGCCGGCGATGGAGAGGTCGTGCATGGTGGCGAGCACGGTCAGGCCGTGCTCGCGCCGGAGCTGGTCGACCAGTTCGAGGACCTCCTGCTGGTGGCCGATGTCCAGGGCGCTGGTCGGCTCGTCCAGCAGCAGCAGGGTGGCGCCCTGGGCGAGCGCCCGGGCCAGGAAGACCCGCTGCCGCTCGCCGCCGGAGAGGGTGGCCAGCTCCCGGGTGTGAAAGCCGGCCAGGTCCAGCCGGCCGAGGACGTCGTGCGCGGCGGCCACGTCGGCGGCGGACTCCCGGCCCAGCGGCGGGATGTAGGGGGTACGGCCGAGCAGCACGTAGTCCAGCACCGACATGCCGGGCGGCACCACCGGGGACTGCGCCACGGTGGCCACCACCCGGGCCCGGTCGCGGCGGCGCATCGCCTGGATGGGCGTACCGAAGAGGGTGACCGCGCCCGGGGCGGGCAGCAGGCCGCCGACGGCCCGCAGCAGGGTCGACTTGCCGGCGCCGTTGGGGCCGATCACGGTGACCCACTCGCCGGCGGCGACGGTCAGGTCGACACCGCCGAGGATCGGCACGCCGTCCAGACGGACGTGCAGGGCACGCACCTCGACGGCGGGCGCCCCGGCGCCGGCGGGCAGGTCGGAGCCGCGCGGTGGGCCGGTCATCCGAGCATCCGTCGCGTGGTGCGCAGGACCAGGACGAAGAACGGGCCGCCCAGCAGGGCGGTGACCACACCGATGGGAATCTCCTCCGGGGCGGCGGCCGTCCGGGCCACCACGTCGGTCAGCGCCAGGAACGCCCCGCCGAAGAGCAGCGACAGCGGCAGGATCACCCGGTAGCTGGAGCCGGCGAGCAGCCGTACGGTGTGCGGGACGATGATCCCGACGAAACCGATCAGCCCGGACGCGGAGACCGCGGCGGCGGTGCCGAGCGAGGCGGCGACGATCAGCAGGTACCGGGACCGTTGCGGGTGCAGGCCCAGGCCGGTCGCCTCGTCGTCGCCGACGGAGAGCACGTCCAGCTCGCGGCGGTGCATCAGCACCACCACGGCGGTGAGCAGGAAGTACGGCAGGACCAGCCGGACGTCGTGCCAGCCGGCGGTGGCGAGCCGCCCGAGCAGCCACGAGTAGACCTGCTGGATGTTGTCCGAGTTCTGTTGCAGCAGGTACGTCTGCCCGGCGGAGAGGAACGCGGAGACGGCCACCCCGGCCAGGATCAGCGCCGCCGGGGAACGGCTCCGGCCGCCGGCGGCGCCGAGCAGGTACGTCATGACGACCGCCCCGATCGCGCCGACGAACGCGGCCAGCGGGACGGTGACCGGCAGCCCGGTCAGCGCACCGCCGGCACCCACCCCGGCGGTGATCACGACGGTGACCGCGAGACCGGCCCCGGCGGCTGCGCCGAGCAGGTACGGGTCCGCGAGGGGGTTGCGGAACACGCCCTGGTACGCGCCGCCGGCCAGGGCGAGCAGTCCCCCGACCAGCAGGCCGAGCACGGCCCGGGGCAGCCGCAGCTCGGTGACGATGGCGATCTCCCGCTCGGTCAGCCCGCTGTCGAGGCGTACCCCGGGAAGAAGGTTGAGCAGCTCGACCGCGACGCTGCCCGGCGGCAGGCTGACCGGGCCGAGCGACACGCCGGCGACCAGCGCGACCACCACCGCGGCCACGCCTGCCACGACCCACCGCGCCCGCAGCCCGGCCGGCCGGGATACCTGCGGCGCCCCGGCCGGCCGGAAGGAAGGGCCCCTTGTTAACGCCTGCTGCATGGAAAGGGTCCCCTGTTAACGCCGCGAGAGCGTCACGCGGGCACCTTGGCGGTCGCGTCGATGATCGTGCGCAGCAGGTCGACGACGCGCGGGCCCCAGCGCGAGGCGACGTCGTCATCCAGCGCGACGACCTGGTTGTTCTTCACCGCCGTGATCGCGGCCCAGCCGGGCCGGGCCTTGACCGTGTCCGCGCTCTGCTGGCAGCACTTGGTGTCGGCGAGGAAGACGAAGTCCGGGTTCGCCTTGACGATGACCTCCTGGGAGAGCTGCGGGTAGCCGCCGCTCTTGCCGTCCGGGTCGGCGGGGTCGGCGATGTTCTCCAGCCCGGCGAGGGTGTAGAGCGAGCCGATGAAGGTCCTGCTGGTGGCCGTGTACAGCTCCGGGCCCAGCTCGTGGAAGTAGGTGAGCTTCTCGGACCGCTTGGGCAGGTCGGCGACCAGCTTCGCGATGTCGTCCTTCATCCGCTTGACCACGTCGGCGGCCTCGGCCGGGTGCCCGGTGAGGGTGCCCAGCTCGGTGATCTGGCGGTAGGTGTCGTCGAGGGTGGTCGCGGCCGGGGTGAGGAAGACCGGGATCTTCAGCTTGGCCAGCTGCTCGACGACCTTGTTGCGGTCGTCGGAGAGCACCACCAGGTCGGGGCTCTTGGCGGCGATGGCCTCGGCGTTCGGCTGGAAGCCGGACAGATCGGTCTTCGGCGCCTCGGCCGGATAGTTGGAGTTGTCGTCGACGGCGGTCACCTGCTTGCCGGCACCGACCGCGAAGAGCATCTCGGTGGCGGTGGGCGACAGCGAGACGATCTTCTCCGGCCGCTGGTCGAGGGTGAGCGAGCCGACCGTCACCGGGTACGAGGCGGCGGCCGACGGGCTGCCGCCGGCCGCGGGGGTGTCGGAGGTCTTCTCGGCGCAGGCGCCGAGGGCGAGCGCGGCCACCGCGAGGGTCGCGGCGAAGAGCCGGGGGGTACGTCTGGACATCGGTCCTCCTGTCGGTCGAGGAGCGTGGTGCTTCGCCGACAGGGAGCGGGTGCGCCCGTCCGCGAGGCGCCCTTCCTCGAGAGCGCGATTCGCGACCCCCAGCGCAGGCGACCTGGCTCGTCCCCGGATCTCGGGGCATCACAGTTGCGGGACAGCGCCGGTTTCCCACCGGCTTCGCTGCGGGGTGGTCGTAGTGCCTGTCCGCACGGGCCGGGTGGCACGTGGGAGGACAGGCACTAGCACGGTAGCGCACGCTCCGGACCGCTCTCGCCGCTGGCCGCGGGCCTGTGACGAGAGGGGGTCGGGGCCCCGCCGGGGGCGGGACGGGGCCCCGATCCGTTCTCAGGAGGCGGTGATGGTGAGGTTGTCCACGGCCGCCTCGACGAGGCTCGCCCCGGAGGCGTCCGCCGCCTCCACGTGGATGCGGACGGACTGCCCGGCGTACGGGGTCAGGTTGAGGTTCGCCACCGCCCAGGAGCCGTTGCGGTTGGTCGCCGCGCCGGCCTGGTTGAGCAGGGTGGTGGTGCCGCCGTTGTGCACGACGCTGACCCGCAGGTAGTCCGCGGAGGACGCGTTCGAGCCGTGTGCCAGGTACCAGGCCAGCGACAGCGTCAGCGTGCCGCTCGACGGCAGGGTCACCGCCGGGGAACGGGCGCTGGTGACGCCGCCGTCGATGTCGTAGTCGCCCGCCCCGGCGCCGGCCAGCCGGCCGGTGACCAGGTCGTTGCTGCCCGCGTACGGGGTGAGCTGCTTGGCCCCGCTGGAGGTGGTGGCCTGTGCGGCGCCCCGCTCCCACTGGCCCGTGGTGGCGGTGTCGGTCCCGTTCGGGTTGATCGTCCAGCCGGTCGCGGTCTCGAAGGTGTCCGACCAGACCGTGGTGCCGCCACCGCCGCCGCAGTACTGCGCCTGCTTGTTGATCGCCCGGTACGGGCAGTCGGCGTACTCGGCGAGGATCAGCACCGCGTCGCGGTTGCGCGAGGTCTCCCGCCCGATTACCTCGTCGGGCGGGTAGAAGCCGCCACCGGAGGCCGAGCCCGGGTACATCTCGAAGGTGTACGCCCAGATGCCGTGCTGCCCCCACATCCAGTCGATGCTGGTGCCGTCGGCGATGTAGAGGTCGCTGGACTGCTCCGGGGTGTAGCCGTTGGTGGCCGCCATCTGCTGGCCGATGGTGGCGAAGGTGTTGTACTGGTCGGTGGTCATGCCCGGGGCGGTGTTGTTGTACGTGTAGCCGAACGGCCACAGCACCAGCTCGGAGTAGGTGTGGAAGTCGATGTTGGTCTTGATCTGCTGCACGCCGCCGACGACCCGGCTGTTGACGAAGTTGCGCAGCGCGCTCGTCTCCGGCGCCGAGAACGGCGACGGGCCCCGGTAGGTGTCCGACGAGGTGGAGCCGGACGAGCCCCCGCAGCAGCCCCACTGGTAGGACCAGTTGCGGTTGAGGTCGGTGCCGACGTACGACGAGCCGCTGTTCGGCTGCCGGTTCTTCCGCCAGGACCGGTACGAGCCGGTGGCCACGTCGTACTCGCTGCCGTCCGGGTTCACCGTCGGCACGATCCACAGTTCCCGGCTGTTGACGACGCTGGTGATCCGGGAGTCGCTGCCGTAGCTGTCGGTGAACAGGTTGAGCAGGTAGACCGCCATCTCCACGGTCAGGTGCTCGCGGGCGTGCTGCTGCGAGTTGAAGAGGATCTCCGGCTCGCTCTCGTCGGTGGCGACGTTGTCGGAGATCTTCACCGCCATCAGGTCCCGGCCCTCGTGGGAGCTGCCGATGCTGATCTTCCGGGCGATGGTCGGGTGGTCGGCCACGACCTTGTTCACGACCGCCGTCAGCTCGGCGTAGTTGTGGTAGTTCGAGTCGGCGGGCGGGAAGTCGAGGGTGCCGATCTCCCCGTCGGCGGCGCCGCGGTCGGTGGGCAGTGCGGCGATCGCCTCCAACCGGAAGCCGAGCCGGGTGATGGCGGCGGCCTCGGCGCGGGTGGCCGAGACGTGCAGGACACCGTGCTCGGAGTAGTCGATCGAGGCGCCGGTGCGGGCGACCGCGCTGCGGTCGGCGAGCGTACGCGGGCCGAGCACCCGGTAGGGCACGGCGGCCGGTTCTCCGGAGCGGTCCGGGGCCGGTTCCGCGGAGACCGGCGGCGCGGCGAGGGTGAGCAGGCCGAGCCCCGCGGCGATGGCGAGGGCGAGGCGGCGGCGGAGGGTGGGGGTGCGGAAGGCCATGGACAACCTCCTGGGAGGCGCGGGAGATCTTTCCCGCTCGGTGGAGCACACTCCACCACCCGTCACATGGTCATATCAACATCCATCCATCTCTACTTTCCATGTCAGCCGGATCCTCATCCCGGCAAGGATTTTCTATCCACCAACCTATGGCGAAACTTACTTCCGAGCGGGACACTGACCGGCAACGATGCCCACCTCTCCCGTGGAGTACCGATGCCCAGACCACGCCTCCGCGCCGCCGCACTCGCCGGCCTCACGGCGCTCGCCCTCCTCGGCACGACGACACCCGCCCACGCGACGCCGGTCGCGGCACCGGCCGGCCGGCCGTCCGTTCACGACGAGCAGATCACCTTCCACGAGTGGTCGCGGTACCCGGACTGGCGTCGGGGCAGCCACGCCGGAACCCGGGCCGTGCCCGGCGCACGCCCCGGCCTCACCCTGGCCCGCCCGGCCGGCACCACGCAGTACACCGACCCGCACACCGGCGTCACCCGCACCTGGGAGTACGCGACCTGGACCTCCCCGTCGACGCGGGTCGGCTTCGACGCCAGCGAACTCGTCGCCTCGTGGAACGCGGACACCCCGGCCGGCACCTGGATCCAGATCGAGCTGCAGGGCACGTACAACACCGGTGGGCAGACCCCCTGGTACGTCATGGGCCGGTGGGCCTCCGGCGACGCCGACATCAAGCGCACCAGCGTGAACCGGCAGGGTGACCCCTGGTCGACCATCTGGACCGACACCTTCAGCATCGACGACGCCGACGCCGGGGTGCTGCTGCGCTCGTACCAGCTGCGGCTCACCCTCTACCGGGCGCCCGGCCAGCAGGCCTCGCCGCTGGTGCGCACGCTCGGCGCGATGAGCTCCTTCGTCCCGGACCGGTTCACCGTCACGCCGAGCGCCGGCGGCATCGCCTGGGGTGTCGAACTGCCGGTGCCGCGCTACTCGCAGAACGTCCACACCGGCCACTACCCGGAGTACGACGGCGGCGGCCAGGCCTGGTGCTCCCCCACCTCCACCACCATGGTGATCGAGTACTGGGGCCGGAAGGCGTCCGAGGAGGACACCGCCTGGGTGGACCCGACATACCCGGACCCGACGGTCAACCACGCCGCCCGGATGGTCTACGACTACACCTACGACGGCGCCGGGAACTGGCCGTTCAACACCGCGTACGCCGCCAGCTTCCCGGGCCTGGAGGGGCGGGTCACCCGGCTGCACTCGCTGGACGAGGTGGAGCGCTTCATCGCCGCCGGCATCCCGGTGGTGACCAGCCAGTCGTTCCTCGCCAGCGAACTGGACGGGGCCAACTACGGCACGTCCGGGCACCTGTTCGTGGTGGTCGGGTTCACCGCCGACGGTGACGTGATCGTCAACGACCCCGCCTCGTCCAGCAACGACGAGGTCCGCAACGTCTACCAGCGGGAGCAGTTCGAGCAGATCTGGCTGCGGACCAAGCGGATCAACGCCAGCGGCGGCGTCTCCGGCGGCTCCGGCGGGGTGGCCTACCTGATCAAGCCCGAACGTCTGCCCTGGCCGCACGTGCCGGGCAGCACCAACTGGTGACGGACCCCGGCCGGGAGGGCGCCGGCGCCCTCCCGGTCAGGGGTTGTTCCTCGGCTCCTCGTCCTCGCCGGCCAGGGCGGACCGGAGGCGTTCCTTCTCGGAGCGGCGCCGCTCGGCGGCGGCGGCCATCTCCTCGGCCATCTCGTCCCGCCAGCCTCTCAGCAGGAAGAAGGAGGCGGCCGCCGAGAACACCAGGGCCAGCATCAGCTTGAGGAACAGGTTCATCTCGACGAACCAGAGGGCCGCCAGCACGATGACGAACAGCCCGATCCGGCCCAGCGTGTACTTGACCGCCGCGCTCATCTGCGTACTCCGTTCTCCGCCGCCGGTCGGGCGGCGGCCTCAGCCCGTCCGGCGGGCCAGCCACCGTACGCCGGGGAACCACACCACCGCGTACGCGACGGTGAAGGCCGCCGCGCCCAGCGCGCCGGACAGCAGCGGCGGCAGCCCGGCGGCCAGGCCGGCCACCACCAGCCCCGCCGTCACCGCCACCGCGCCGGCGGCCAGCGCGGTCACGATCCGGGCGGCGCCGAACTCCCAGGCGCGGAAGTCCTCCCAGTAGAGCCACACCGGCAGGATCACCGCCAGCCACCCGTTGGCCCGGCCGAACTCCCCGGCGCCGAACAAGGCGAAGGCCCAGTCGAAGAGCACCACCGCCAGCAGCCCGACGACCAGGCCGGCCAGACTGACCCCGAGCAGATCGCCCAGGGTCAGGATGCGCCCGTCGGCGTCGCGCCGGGGAAAGCCGCTCTGCTGCTCGGTCATGGCCCTACGAGGGTACGCGGCGCTCAGGCCCAGACCTGCTGCGGCTCGGCACGCCGCTCCGCCAGCGTCGGCGCGGCGTCGTACTCGCGCACCACCTCGTAGCGGGTGTTCCGCTCGACCGGGCGGAAGCCGGCGTCCCAGATCAGGTGCAGCAGGTCGTCGCGGTGCATGGTGTTCGGCGTGCCGTACGCGTCGGCGTCGTGGGTGATCTTGTATTCCACGACCGAGCCGTCCAGGTCGTCCACCCCGAAGTTCAGCGAGAGCTGGGCCACCGACAGGCCGTGCATCACCCAGAAGCACTTCACGTGCGGGACGTTGTCGAAGAGCAACCGGGAGACGGCGAAGGTCTTCAGCGACTCGGCCGGCGACGCCATCGTCGTGCGGGCCTGGATCCGGTTGCGGATCTTGCCGTCCGCCGAGTCGACGAAGTCGTGCTGGTAGCGCAGCGGGATGAAGACCACGAAGCCGCCGGTCTCGTCCTGGAGCTCGCGCAGCCGCAGCACGTGGTCGACCCGGTGCCGGGGTTCCTCGATGTGCCCGTACAGCATGGTCGACGGCGTCTTCATGCCCTTGCTGTGCGCCAGCCGGTGGATCCGCGACCAGTCCTCCCAGTGGCAGGCGTGGTCGACGATGTGCTGCCGGACCTCCCAGTCGAAGATCTCCGCGCCGCCACCGGTCAGCGACTCCAGGCCGGCGTCCATCAGCTCGTCGAGGATCTCGTCGGCGGAGAGGCCGCTGATCTTCTCGAACCACTGCACCTCGGTCGCGGTGAACGCCTTCAGCTTGACGTTCGGCAGGGCGCCCTTCAGCTCGCGCAGCACCTTCGGGTAGTAGCGCCAGGGCAGCGTCGGGTGCAGGCCGTTGACGATGTGCAGCTCGGTGAGCTGCTCGTCCTCCATCTCCTTGGCCTTGCGGACCGCCTCGTCGATGCGCATCGTGTACGCGTCCTTCTCACCCGGCTTGCGCTGGAACGAGCAGTACGCGCAGCTCGCGCTGCACACGTTGGTCAGGTTGAGGTGCCGGTTGACGTTGAACATCACCCGGTCGCCGTTCAGCTCGGTGCGGCGGTGGTGCGCCAGCCGGCCCAGCCAGGCGAGGTCGTCGCACTCGTAGAGCGCGATCCCGTCCTCCCGGGTCAGCCGCTCGCCGGCGTACACCTTCGCTTCGAGCTCACGCTTGAGTCCGGCGTCCATGTCCAGCCACGTCCCTTCCACCTGCGGTCCCGATCGAGCCTACGTCGGCCGGCCGAACCGCCGGCAGCGCGGTCGGCGGGCAGCGACGCACTTCACCGCGTTCTCAGCGACCCGTAACCCGGCGACACATCGACATCGCTGCCCGCGTGCGGTAAGACAGGGTGGGGCGCGACACACACCACTGGTAGCGTCCTGGCGCCACGCGCACCAAGCGCGGCAACAGCACCGGACGGGGAGCGGAATGGCCGACAGCAGGTACGGACGACGGCCGGGTCGACGGAGTCCGGTGATCTCACCGGTGCTCCGTCCGAAGCTCTGGTCCGCCCTCCTCGGGGCCGTCGCCGCCGCCGTGCTGTGCACCCCCGCCTACGCCGAGCCGGCCCTGCCCACCACCGTGCCGGACGCGGGCGCCCGCCCGGTCGTGTCCGGCCCGCTCAGCCTGCCCGGCGGCGTGCCGCTCGTCCCCACGCCCGGTGCCGTCGGCACGCCCGTCACCAACCTCGTCAACGGCCCGCTCGCCGCGCAGATCTACGCCGCCGAGGCGCGCGTCGGCCAGCTCGGCGACGAACTGCTCCTGCTGCGGCAGAAACGCACCGAGGGCGAGGCGCAGCTCGTCACCGCCGAGCGGGACCTCACCCTGGCGCGGGACGCGCTGGCCCGGGCCCAGGAGCGGGCCGACAGCGCCGTCGCCGACGCGATCAAGGCCGCCGCGGCGCTGCCGCCCGCCGAGTTCGCGACCGACCTGCACGACCTGAGCCAGCTCTCCCGGATCACCCGCGGCGAGGAGGTCGAGGGCGGGGACACCACCGCCGCGACCCGCGAGCTCAACCGGGCCCGCACCGGCGAGCAGGCCGCCCAGCAGGCCCTCGCGGCCGCGCAGAGCCGGGTGCAGGGCGCCCGCACGGCGTACACGGCGGGCGAGCAGGCGCTGCGCGCCGAGGAGGTGAAGCTCGCCAAGCTGCGCACGGACAACGCGGCGCAGCTGATCGAGCTGGAGCGCCAGCAGGAGGCCGCGGAGCAGGCCCTCGGCGCCGGCTACATCGCCGACGAGACGGCGAACGGGCTGGCCGCGCACCCGGTCGCGGTCAAGGCGCTCGCGTACGCAAAGGCACAGCTCGGCGACCCGTACCTGTGGGCCGCCGAGGGTCCGGACCGGTTCGACTGCTCGGGCCTCATCTGGGCCGCGTACCGGTCGGCCGGCTACTACGACCTCCCGCGGGTCTCCCGCGACCAGTACTTCGCGACCCGGCACCGGTCGGTGGCCCGCACCGCCCTGCTCCCCGGCGACCTGCTCTTCTTCGCCTCCGGGTCGAGCTGGACCAGCATCCACCACATCGGGATGTACGTGGGCGGCGGCAAGATGATCCACGCCCCGAGCACCGGCGACGTGGTCAAGATCTCGACGGTGCGCTGGTCCCGCCTCTACGCGGCCACCCGGGTCGTCGGCGGGGTCCCCGCGCCGACCACACCGCCCCCGACGCCGGCCACACCGGCCTCCCCGACGCCGCCGGCCACGCCCAGGCCGACCCCGTCGACCACGACGTCGCCCAGCACGTCCCCCTCGCCGTCCACCTCGCCGTCCACTTCACCGTCCACCTCGCCGTCCACCTCGCCGTCCACCTCGCCGTCCACCTCGCCGTCCACCTCGCCGTCCACCTCGCCGTCGGCGACCCCGTCCGGGTCGGTCTCGCCGACGCCGTCGCCGACGCGCAGCACGCCCACCCCGCAGCCCGGCGCCCCGTCGAGTCCCGCGAGCGAGCCCTCGTCACCGTCGCCGGGGACGACGACCAGCCGCGCCGTCCCGACCACGGCGGCGAGCAGTTCGACGCCGTCGACCAGCGCCTCGGCCAGCGCGTCGGCGAGCACCGGCAGCTGACGCGACGCGTACGGGTCGCCGTCCGGTACCGACTCCGGCTGTGCGGTCGGGTCGGAATGTGGCACGGTGAGACTCAGGCACGCCCGGTCCGCCGTCACGGATCCGGGTGCGAGCGTGGCGCGGAGGGCGAGCATGGCCGAGCAGAACGTCCCGGTGGATCCGTCCGCCCCCGACCTCACCGGCCAGTCCGGCGAGCCGGGCGGCGACGTCCCGGGAACGACCTCCGTGCCCGACTCCGCCGGGGACCTCCCGACCCCCGACGCAGACGAGGCCCCACCCTGGTCGGCGGCGTCCGCCGCCACGCGTGGGCGGGTCAGCGTCGCCACCGCGGTCGCCCCGCCTCCGGGCGGCGTGGTCCCGAGCGCCACGGCCGCGACGACCTACCGGGCGACCGGCTCCGCCGCCGTACCGTCGCCGGGGGTGCCCGGCCAGCGCGCCAACGCTTCCGACCCGGACAGCGGACGGGCACCGGCCCCCGACGAGCCGGACGCGCCCGGCCCCCGGGCGGCCGACGACACCGGACCGGACGACGCCCGGGACGGCGGGCACGCCGACGGGGTGCCCGAGGACGGTGGGGCCGCGCGGGCCAGCGTGTCGGTGCCCGGGGCGAGCCGGGTCTCGGCCGTCGAGGCGGCGGCCATCCGGTCGGCCACCGGGGAGGCGCGGATCTACCGGGCCGGGCCGGTCAACCCGGAGCCCCCCGAACCGGCGCAGCCGCCGGAGCCGGCGCAACCGCCCAAGCCTCCGGTTCCGGAACCGGAGCCGGCGCCCGCGCCACCCGTCCCCGGGCCGACCCCGCCGTCGCCCACCCCACCGGTGCCCGGCCCGACGCCGCCCGCCCCGGGTCCGTACCCGCCCGGCCCGATTCCGCCGCGACCGACGCCCGGCCCGGTCCCGCCCGTGCCGGGCCCGCCCGCGCCGCCACCCGGCCCGCCGGTGCCCGCGCCCCCGCCACCGCCCGGCCCGATGCCGTCGCCCCCGTTCCCGCCGCCGCCCGCGACCTCCTGGTCCGCCGTGGCGGCCGGGCAGCCGGCACCGCTCACCGGACGCGCCGCCGTGCCGGCACCGCCGGCGGTTCCCGGCCCGCGCGACGCCGCCGGCAGTCCGCCGACCGCACCCGCGGGCGGTCCGTGGGCCGGCCGGCCGGACCGGCACGAGGGCGATCTGGGCTCGATCTACGGCGCCGGATCGGACGGCCCGGGCTTCGCCACCGTCGCCTTCCCGGCGAACCCGCTCGAGACGTCCGGTTCCCTCACCGGGCACATCCTCGCCCAGGGCTGGACGGAGACGCCGGCCGAGGAGCGGTCCAGCCACGCCCGCGTGGTGCTCGTCCTGGCCGTGTCGGTGGGGCTGCTGGTGGCGATCAGCGTGCTGGTCGTCCTGCTCGCCAACGACGCGATGGACGGGCTGGTGGGCGACATCCTGAGCCGGTGAGGGCCGGGTGAGCCGCCCCACTACGGCTCCGCGACGACGTGGCGGTCCGGGCGGACCGCCGTACACTGGTGGAGATCATTGACCCGGCGCGCCTCAACGCGCGCCCATGGGCGGTCTTGCGGGCGATCCGGCGGCGTGCAGCCGCGGCGGGCCATCGCGAAGATGCGCCCCGCTCGAAAGGCCTTTCTTGACCACCTCGTTCGACCCTGGCACGACCTCGTCCGCCGCCGACACCACGATCGACTTCGCCGCCCTCGGGCTGCCCCAGCCGCTGGTCCGGGCCCTGTCCCGGCAGGGCATCACCACGCCGTTCGAGATCCAACGCGCCACCATGCCGGACGCCCTGGCCGGCCGCGACGTGCTCGGGCGCGGCCAGACGGGCTCCGGCAAGACCCTGGCCTTCGGCCTGCCCCTGCTGGCCCGGGTGGCCGACCGGCGACCGGCCCGGCCCCTGCACCCGCGCGCCCTCGTCCTGGTGCCGACCCGCGAACTCGCCATGCAGGTCAACGACGCCCTGCTCCCGCTCGGCAAGGCCGTCGGCGTGTTCCTCAAGACCGCGGTCGGCGGCGTGCCGTACGACCGGCAGATCGACGCCCTGCGCCGCGGGGTGGAGGTCGTCGTGGCCACCCCCGGCCGGCTCGGGGACCTCATCGACCGGGGCGTGTGCCGCCTCGAGGACGTCGAGGTCACCGTGCTGGACGAGGCGGACCAGATGGCCGACATGGGCTTCCTGCCCGAGGTGACCGAGCTGCTGGCGAAGACCCCCGCCGACGCGCAGCGCCTGCTCTTCTCGGCCACTCTGGACGGTGACGTGGACGCGCTGGTCAAGCGGTTCATGACCGACCCGGTGACCCACTCCACCGCCCCGCCCACGGCGGCCGTGTCCACCATGGACCACCACCTCCTGCTGATCCCGCCGCACGACAAGTTCCCCGTCGCCGCGTCCATCGCGGCCCGGGAGGGGCGCACGATGGTGTTCGCCCGTACCCAGCTCGGCGTCGACCGGCTGGTGCAGCAGTTGGCCGCGGTCGGCGTACGGGCGGGGGGCCTGCACGGCGGCAAGACCCAGCGGATGCGCACCCGCACCCTCGCCGAGTTCCGCGAGGGCCGGACGAACGTCCTGGTCGCCACCGACGTGGCGGCGCGCGGCATCCACGTCGACGGCGTCTCGCTCGTGCTGCACGTCGACCCGCCGAAGGACCCGAAGGACTACCTGCACCGGGCGGGGCGTACCGCGCGGGCGGGCGAGTCCGGCGCGGTGGCGACCCTGGTCCTCCCGAAGCAGCGGCGCACCACCCTCGCGATGCTCGAGAGGGCCGGCGTCGAGCCGGCGCAGACCCGGGTCCGGGCCGGTGATCCGGCCCTGGCCGAGTTGACCGGCGCCCGCGAGCCGAGTGGCGTCCCGGTCCGCGACGAGCCCGAGCCGCGCCGCCCCTCCGGTCCGCGCCGCCCGGCGTACCGGGGGCACGGCGAGCGCGCCGAGCACGGACGGTACGGCGAGCGCGGCGACCACCGGCGGTACGGCGAGCGCGGCGACGACCGGCGTTCGGCCGGTGGCGATCACCGACGCTTTGGGGATCGCACCGACGACCGGCGCTTCGGCGAGCGCGGCGACGACCGGCGCTTCGGCGAGCGCGGCGACGACCGGCGCTTCGGCGAGCGCGGCGACGACCGGCGCTTCGCCGACCGTGGCGAGCACCGCCGCTTCGGCGAGCGCGGCGACCACCGGCGGTTCGACGACCGCCGCCACCCGGGCCGGCCGGCCGACGGCCGCTCGGAGCGGCGACCGGGTGACCGGCCCTTCGGTGGTCGCCCCGCCGCGGGCCGGCACTGACGCACCGGACCTGATCGGATCCGTCGGGGCGGCGCTCCGGCCGTCGTGCCGACGCCACCCGGCGGATCCGATCACCGGCCGCGCCGCCGACTGCGCTGCCCGGCCGCGCCGGGTCGCGTAGCGTCGGTTCATGCCGACCATGCCGAAGTCGTTCCTCTGGACTCGGACCGACACCGCCGGCGCCGAGCACGCCCTCGTCGACGACGGGCAGGGGTTGACGGCGCGGGGCACCCAGGTCGCCGTGGACCCGATCCCGTACACGTGCCGGTACCAGCTCGGCACCGATCCGGACTGGGTCACCACGAGCCTGGTCGTGGAGGCCGAGGGGTCGGGCTGGCTGCGCAGCGTACGCCTGGAACGGGCGGTCGACCGGTGGCGGGTGACCACGGCCGAGCAGGGCGACCTGGACGCCGCGCTGGCCGCCGCCGATCAGCCGCCCGCCGGCCTGCCGGGCACCGACGACCCGGATCGCCTGGCCGACGCCCTCGACGTCGACCTGGGCGGGTCGGCGCTCTTCAACACCCTGCCGGTACGCCGGCTCGGCCTGGCCGGCGGGCCCGCCGACACGCCGCACCGGATCGCGGTCGCCTGGGTGCTGGTGCCGAGCCTGGTGGTGGTCGCCGCCGAGCAGGTCTACACCGGACTGGGCCCCGGCCGGGTGCGTTTCACCAGCGACACGTTCACCGCCGAACTGGACGTGGACGGCGACGGGTACGTGCTGCGCTACCCGGGACTCGCGGAGCGGGCCGCGCCGCGCTGACCGGAATTCCCCCGGGCTCGGCGGGCGCTGAACAGGCTGCCCGGCGTTCCCGGGCCGTGCCGCGTCGAGCGGGGCTGCTGTCAGGCGGGCCAGGCGCCGTCGGCGAGGAAGCGTTCGACGGTGGCCAGGTGCGGGGCCAGGTCGAGGCCCTGGGCGGCGACCCAGTCGTCGGCGTAGTAGGTGTCGGCGTAGCGGTCCCCGGCGTCGCAGATCAGCGTGACGACCGAACCGGTGCGGCCCTCGGCCAGCAGCTCGGCGATCAGCCCGAACGCGCCCCACAGGTTGGTCCCGGTGGAGCCGCCGACCTGCCGGCCGAGGACGGCCGAGCCGGCCCGCATGGCGGCCAGGGAGGCGGCGTCCGGCACCTGCACCATCCGGTCCACCACCGACGGCAGGAAGGACGCCTCGACGGTGGGCCGGCCGATCCCCTCGATCCGGGAGCCGCGTCCGGTGCGCACCGACCAGTCGGCGGCCTGCCACGCCGGGTAGAACGCCGAGTTCTCCGGGTCCACGACGCAGAGCTTGGTGGGCAGCCGCCGGTAGCGGGCGTACCGGCCGATCGTGGCGCTGGTGCCGCCGGTGCCGGCGCCGACCACGACCCACGCCGGTACGGGGTGCCGCTCCAGGGCGAGCTGGAAGAAGATCGACTCGGCGATGTTGTTGTTGCCCCGCCAGTCGGTGGCCCGCTCGGCGTACGTGAACTGATCCATGAAGTGGCCGCCCGAGTCCTCGGCCAGCCAGCGCGCCTCGACGACCACCTTGGCCGGGTCGTCGACCAGATGGCACCGACCGCCCTGGAACTCGATCTTCGCGATCTTCTCGGGGGACGTGGAGGCCGGCATCACCGCGATGAACGGCAACCCGAGCATCCGGGCGAAGTACGCCTCGGAGACTGCAGTCGACCCGGAGGAGGCCTCCACGATCGTGGTGCCGGGCCCGATCCAGCCGTTGCAGAGCCCGTACAGGAACAGCGACCGGGCCAGCCGGTGCTTCAGGGAACCGGTCGGGTGCACCGACTCGTCCTTGAGGTAGAGATCGATCCCCCACTCCCGGGGCAACGGGAACGGCAGCAGGTGGGTGTCGGCGGACCGGTTCGCGTCCGCCTCGACGGTGGCGATCGCCTCGGTCACCCACCGGCGGCTGGCCTCGTCGCACCGGTCGAGATGAGTCACCCGGGAAACCTAGCAAGCCTGGTCAGTACGGCCCGCCGCCGGTCCGGCGGCGCTGCCGGCGCTGACCGGCCCGGCCGACGGCCATCACCGCCGGCAGGAGCCGCAGCGCCGCGCCGGGCAGCGCGTCGAGGAGGCGGACCTGCGCGCCCCGCCAGCGCGGGACGGCGACCACCGGGCGTGGCCGCCGGGCCAGTCGCGCGGCCCGGCGGGCCACGCGTTCCGGCGTGAGCAGCGTCCCGGTGAACGAGGCGGCGGCGCCCGGGTCGTCCAGCCGGTCGTGCAGCATCGGCGTCCAGATCCCGTCCGGGCACAGGCACGACACGTGTACGTCCCGGTGCCCGGCCAGCCTCAGGTCGGCCTGCGTACCGATGCTGAACGCGACGAGGGCGTGCTTGCTGGCCGCGTAGACGGTCTCACCCGGGGCGGCCACCAGCCCGGCGAGCGAGACGACGTTCAGCACGTGCCCGTGCCCCTGGCTCCGCATGACCGCCAGCGCCGCGAGGGTGCCGTTCATCGCGCCGAGCGTGTTGACCTCCAGCACCCGGCGTCGGGTCGCCGCGTCGTGCTCCCAGGACGGGCCGGTGACGAGGATTCCGGCGTTGTTGACCCAGAGCCCGAGACCGCCGCGTCCGGCCGCCTCGGCCGCGACGTCGGCACAGGCCGCCTCGTCGCGGACGTCCAGCGCGCGGGACCACCCGCCCAGCGGTGCCGCGGCGGCGGCCACCGCGTCGGGGTCGAGGTCGGTGAGGAGGACCGGCCACCCGTCGGCGTGCAGCGCGGCGGCGATGGCCTGCCCGAGTCCCCCGGCCGCGCCGGTCACCACGGCGGCGCCGGGGACGGTGGCGGCACCGGTGGGGTGGCCCGCGCCGGTCGTCGGGATGGTCATCGGCGCACGCTACTACCGCCGGTCCGGTTGCCGCCAGAGCCGCGACGACGACGCTCCTCCGTGCCGGTCGGGACGTTGTCCGGCTCCTGTCGAGCTGCCCTCGTGGACGGGGCGGCGACGCCGGCCCGGACAGGCCGACGTGGTCGCACCGACGGGGGCAGCTCGACAGCGTCCGCTTCGGGGTCGCCGGCCGGGAATTGGGGAGGTGGACTGCGGGCGACCGGGTCAGGCAGGCGGTGGGGCGACGGGCTGGGGCCGGTTCTCCCACTTGGTCGACAGGGCGATCGAGGTACGGGTGGACGCCACGCCCGGGGTGCGGTTCAGGCGCACGATGAGCGCCTCCAGCTCGGCGATCGTCCCGACCCGGGCCTTGAGCAGGAACGACTCGACCCCCGCCATGAAGTAGCAGGACTCGATCTCGGGGATGGCCCGGAACGCCTCCAGCACGTCGTCGGTGTCCGCGGCCGAGTCCTCGACGATGCCGATGATGGCGGTCACGCCCAGGCCGATCGTCTCCGGCTCCACCTCGGCCCGGTACGCGCGGATCACGCCGCTGGACTCCAGCTTGCCGACCCGTTCGTGCACGGCCGGGGCGGAGAGCCCCACCTGTCGGGCCAGCTCGGCATAGGAGAGGCGGGCGTTGCCGCGCAGCAGCTCAACGAGGCTCAGGTCGATCGCGTCCACGGACTGTAGACCCTAGTCCCACGGTGGTCACGCCGAGTGCGCGGTCCCGGATGAGCATACCGAGCGTAATTGTTCACGAACCAGTCGTGAAGACGGACGTTCGCGGGTAACATTTCCTAACTTCCCACTCAGTGGGTTTTTCGCGTTTGGCGGACAAGCCAGGTCGCCGGTGCTGTAATTGCCATACGTCCCTCATGACGGCTCTGGGCTCGCACCGGCCGGGGGCAGTGTGTTCAGCCGGGGGCTTCGTCGACGCGAGGAGGGGGCTGTGGACACTGGAGATCGCCTGCTGACACCGGGTGAGGTCGCCGCGCTGTTTCGGGTTGATCCCAAGACTGTGACGAGGTGGGCGGCGGCGGGCCGGATAGGCAGCATCCGGACTCCAGGCGGGCATCGCCGGTTTCGGGAATCCGAGGTGCGGGCCCTGCTCGAGGGGGAGGGCATGTTGGACGAGGCGGAGGACATGGGCAAGCCACGCAACGCGGGCCCTACCGCCTCGACCGGTTCCGGCCCGGCCAACGCCGGGATGTACTGAAGCGGTGTGACGTCGCGCGGACCGGATCCTGGCAACCGGTCCGCGCGCCGATCGGACCGGCGCGCGCTTCACTCGCGCGCCGCGCCCAACTCGCCCGACCAGCGGCGGAAGAGCGTGTGCGGTACGCCCAGGGCGTCCAGCACCTTGCCCGCGACGAAGTCCACGAGTTGAGCGGCGGAGGCCGCCGCTCCCGCCCCGTAGAAGCCGGGGCTGGCCGGTAGTACCACCGCACCGGCGTCGTGCAGGGCGATGAGGTGCTCCAGGTGGCTCCGCGTCACGGGCGTCTCACGGGGGACCACGACCACCGGCCGGCGCTCCTTGAGGTTGACCTCGGCCGCCCGTTGCAGCAGGTCCTTGGAGAGGCCGATGGCGATGCCGGCGCAGGCCGCCGTGCTCGCCGGGACCACCGCCATGCCGCGTACCGGATACGAGCCGCTGCTGGGCCCGGCCGCCAGCTCGCCCGCCGGCCAGTGGCGGACGTCGGCGCCGACGAGGTCCTGCCCCAGCCAGGCGGCCAGGTCCTCGGCCCAGTGCCCGTCGCGGAACGACCGACCGGTCTCGTCGAGGATGGTCAACCGGGCGGCCCGGGAGACGATGAGGTCCACCGGTTCGCCGGCGTCGAGCAGCGCCCGGACGACGGCGGCGGCGTACGGCGTGCCGGACGCCCCGGACACCCCGACCACCCATGGTTCGCGCATGCCTCCAGCCTGCCTGGTCGTCGCCGCCCGGCCGATGGCACCCCCGGTTTGGGAGGTTTCCCACCCCACTCAGCCAGCTTGTCCGCCCCGGAAGGCGGGCATCCCGCCAACCTGACATGCTCTCCACAGCGATGTGCATCGTCAGCAGCTCGCACGCGGGAGGAATCGGTGATGACCGGGGCGGTCCTCTGGTCGCTGCGGGCCGAGTGCCCGATCGCGCCCCGGATCTCGCCGTACGCCGACGCGGTGCAGCGGTGGCTCGTCGACGAGTTGCTGCCCGACCTCGACCTGCCGCTGGACGCCGCGGCCCGGCGGCGGCTGGCCGCCGCCGGCGTCGCCCGGTACGCCGGCCGGCTCTACCCGGGCGCCACCGAGGCCGACCTGCGGGTGCTGACCGCGCTCTTCACCTGGTTCTTCCTCGTCGACGACGCCTGCGACGGGCCGCAGCGGCTCGCCCCGGACGAGATCCGCGCACTGCGCACCGGGACGCTGACCGTGCTGCACGGCGGGGCCCGCCTCCGGTCCCCCGGGCTGGACGGTGGGCTGCGGCGGCTGCTGGTCCGCGCGTGGCGGGAGCCGCGCCGCCGGATGCCGGCGCGGTGGCGGACGCGGGTCGCCGACGCGGTCGCCCACCACCTCGACGGCACCTGGCGGGAAGCGGTCGGCAAGGCCGCCGGCCACCGGCCGGGTGTCGCCGAGTACATCGAGCTGCGGCGCGCCACCTCGGCGGCGTACCTGTCGTACCCGCTGGTGGAGTTCGTGACCGGGCGCCCGCTGCCGGACGCGGTCTACCACCACCCGGCGCTGCGCCGGGTCGCCGACACCGGCAACGACCTGCTGTCCTGGTACAACGACCTCGCGTCGCTGGATCGGGAGCAGCCCACCGCCGTGGGGCACAACCTGGTGCTGGCGGTCGCCGGTGAGCGGCGGGTGCCGCTGGCCGAGGCGGTCGCGCTGGTCGCCGATCGCTGGCGGGAGTCGATGCGCCGCTTCGTGGAGTTACGCGCGGCGGTGCCGTCGTTCGGCCGGGCGGTGGACGCCGCGGTCGGCGACCACCTGGACGTGATCGCCAACGCCGTCCGGGGCACCATCGACTGGACCGTCGAGAGCACCCGCTACGCGGGTAAGGAAGGGCCCCTTCTTAACGCCTCCGGTAGAGCAGGGGCCCCTTCTTAACACCGGCCGGGGCGGCCGGTCAGGGCCGCAGGCCGAGCCGGACCACCAGGTCGAGCAGGGCGAAGACGAACAGCGCGATGCCGACGAAGCCGTTGGCCGTGAAGAACGCCCGGTTGACCCGGCTCAGGTCGGTCGGGCTCACCACCACGTGCTGGTACGCGAAGGCGACCGCGGTCAGTGCCAGCCCGATCCACCAGAGCCAGCCGAAGCCGACCAGTACGCCGAACCAGATGAACAAGGCGAAGGTCACCACGTGCGCGACGGTCGAGGCGTGCAGCGCGAAACGCAGCCCGTAGCGGGCCGGCACGCTGTGCACGCCGATCTTCCGGTCCACCTCGGCGTCCTGGCACGCGTAGATCAGGTCGAAGCCGCCGATCCACAGCCCCACCGCCGCCCCGAGCAGCCACGCGGGCCACGAATCGGCGAAGGTGCCGGTCACCGCGAGCCAGGCGCCGACCGGGCCGACCGCCTGCGCCAGCGCGAGGATCGCGTGCGGCCAGTTGGTGAACCGCTTGCCGTACGGGTAGACGACCAGCGGCACCACGGCGAGCGGCGCGAGCACCAGGCAGAGCGGGTTGAGCAGGGCGGCGGCGGCCAGGAACACGACCAGCGCGACCGCCGCGCCGGTCCAGGCCGTCCGCAGGCTCACCGCTCCGGTCACCAGTTCCCGGTTCGCGGTACGCGGGTTCCGCGCGTCGATCCGCCGGTCGAGGATCCGGTTGGCGGCCATCGCGAACGTCCGCGCCCCGACCATCGCCACGCTGATCAGCAGCAGGTCGAGCCAGCGCACCCGTCCGCCGTTCACCTGCATCGCGGTCAACGCGGAGAGGTACGCGAACGGCAACGCGAACACGGAGTGCTCGATCGCCACGAGCTTGAGGAAGGACCTCACCCGGCCCGGCCGCTCGACCGGCGCGTCGACGACGGCCATCAGACGCCGTACTCCTTCCAGCGCTTGTCGACCAGCGAGACCACCTCGGGGCTCATGGTCATCTCCTCGGGCCAGCCCCGGGTGTAGCCCTCCTCGGGGAGCTTGCGGGTGGCGTCGACACCCGCCTTGCCGCCCCAGAACTGCTGGTACGACGAGTGGTCGAGGTGGTCGACCGGCCCCTCGGTGAGCAGCAGGTCGCGGGCGTAGTCGACGTTGCCGAAGGCGCGGAAGGCCACCTCGTTGTAGTCGTGCACGTCGCAGTCCTCGTCGACGATCACGATCAGCTTGGTCAGCGACATCAGGTGCGCGCCCCAGATCGCGTTCATGACCTTCTGGGCGTGCTTCGGGTAGCGCTTGCGGATCGACACGATCGCGCAGTTGTGGAAGACGCCGGCGGCGGGTAGGTCGTAGTCGACGATGTCCGGGATCAGCAGCTTGAGCAGCGGCTGGAAGATCCGCTCGGTGGCCTTGCCGAGGCCGTGGTCCTCCTGTGGCGGCTTGGAGGTGACGATCGAGTGGTAGACCGGGTCGCGCTGCATGGTCATGGTCTCGACGTGCAGGACCGGGAACGGCTCGACCGGGGTGTAGAAGCCGGTGTGGTCGCCGAACGGGCCCTCGGGCAGCCGCTCGCCGGGCTCGATGTACCCCTCGAGCACCACCTGGGCGTGGGCCGGGACCTGAAGGGGCACGGTCAGGCAGTCGACCATCTCGACCCGCTCGCCGCGCAGGAAGCCGGCGAACAGGTACTCGTCGATGTCGCCGGGGAGCGGGGCGCTCGCCGAGTACGAGACCACCGGGTCGCAGCCGATGGCGATGGCGACCGGCAGCCGCTGGCCGAGCCGCTCGGCGACCGCGTGGTGCGCGGTGGAGTCCTTGTGGATCTGCCAGTGCATGCCCAGCGTGTTCCGGCTGTGCTGCTGGAGCCGGTACAACCCGAGGTTGCGCTTGCCGGTCTCCGGGTGCTTGGTGTGGGTCAGGCCGAAGTTGTGGAAGATCCCGCCGTCGCCGGGCCACACCTGCAGGCCGGGCAGCCGGTTCAGGTCGACGTCCTCGCCCCGGTACACCACCTGCTGGCAGGGCGCGGTCTTCACCTTGCGCGGCGGCACCGACTTGAGCTGCATGACCTTGCCCAGGCCCTCACGGATGCCGGACCAGCCGACCGGGAGTTCCGGCTTGACCAGAGCGCCGATCCGGGCGCCGATCTCGTCCAGCGACTCGACGCCGAGCGCCATCGCCATCCGCTTCTCGGTGCCGAACAGGTTGATCGCCACCGGCATCTCACCGCGGGTCGGGCGCTCGAAGAGCAGCGCCGGGCCACCCGCGCGGACCGTGCGGGTGACGATCTCGCTGATCTCCAGGGTGGGGTCGACGGGGACGGTCACCCGCCGCAGCTCACCCGCGCGCTCCAGCGCCGCGAGGAAGTCCTTGAGATCGGTGTACGGGAAGCCACGAGCCGCCATGCCCGCAAGTCTCCCGCATCCCGGTCGCGACCGGCCGAGGCGGGTCGGTCCCCGGCTTGCCGCGACGACGCCGACCCATCGCCGCCCACACCCTTCGGATGGGTTCATGCCGCTTCAGCACGGATGGCGGGATTCAGACCGTACCCTCCTCGACAGGAAGTCGAGTCCCACATCCCTGATGCGAGCGACGGAGGATTACCAGATGACGGGAACGAAGGTCGCCGGGTACACGTACGGCACGGATCGGGTCGCCCGATCCCCCGTCACCCTCGCCGATCTCGACCAGATCAAGGCCAGCGCGATGTTCGAGCCGAGCGACGTGGCGGCACTGCGCACCGCGGGCGAGGTGCTGGCCGATCAGATCGAGGACATCCTCGACGTCTGGTACGGCTTCGTGACCGCCCACCCGCATCTCGCCGCCTACTTCGCCACTCCGGCCGGCCAGCCGATCGAGGACTACCAGCAGCGCGTACGCGGCCGGTTCGGCCAGTGGATCCTGGACACCTGCAACCGGCCGTACGACCCGGCGTGGCTGGACTACGCCGAGGAGATCGGGCTACGGCACACCCCGCAACGCAAGAACGCGACCGACAACGCCCCCTCGGTACCGCTGATCAACCTGCGGCACATCATCGCGTTCATCGTCCCGATCACCACGACCATCCGGCCGTTCCTCGCCAACAAGGGGCACAGCGCGGACGAGGTCGAGGCCATGCACCAGGCGTGGCTGAAGTCGGTCGTCCTCCAGGTCGCCCTGTGGAGCAGGCCGTTCACCGCTACCGGCTGTTGGTGATCGCCGGGCGGACACGTTCGGCCCGGACCGGGTCGCCGCCATGGAGGACGACCTGCGGTCGGTCACCCCGGCCAACTGGTCCCGGCATCACCCCCGGGCGGTGCGTCCCGCGGTATTCAGTCACCGGTGTAGAGCCGCGCCGGGTCGACGAGAACCACGTCAGGCCGGCGTTGGGCGACCTGGCGCAGGTCATCGGTGAACCCCGCACCACTGGCGAGCAACAGCTGGGCACCACGGGCGTCCAGGCCGGGTCGGGCGACGAGCAGGTCACGCGCTCTGGCCAGCCGGTCCAGGTCAGGGACGCCCAACGTACGGCCCCACTTGACCTCACCGACGGCGAGCAGCGGACGGGGGCCGTCGCCAGGTGGCGGCTCTCCGAGCGCGACGAGGTCGAGTTCCAGGCTCGTCCGGCTGGCCGGGTCGGTCAGCACGCCCGAGCTCGCCTCGGCGGCGATGCCGCCCAGCGTATCGGGCGCGGCGAAGCGCACGGCCCACTGCCGGACGATTTCTTCGAACGCCGGGCCCAGCACCCCGCTCGTGTACCGTCGCTCGGAACGTCGCCAGACGTCCGTGCCACGCCGCTGCTCCAGCGCCGTCCAGGCCGGCCGCATGACGGTCTGGTAGAAGGTGATGAGAGGCTCCGCGATGCGGTATCGGCTACGGCCGCTGCGCAGCGGGTCCGGCTCGCGAACCAGGAGGCCGGCGTCCTCGAGCACCGTGAGCGGGTGCTGCAGATCGGTGGCCTTGCGCCCGATGAAGCCGGCGATGCCGCCCCGGGTGCCGTTGCCTTCGGCGACCGCCGCGAGTACGGAGTGGTAGACGGCCGTGTCCCGCAGGTCCGGATCCTCGGCGAGCAGGTAGCGCGCCTCACGGAACAGTGGACGCGCGGGATTCAGCACCGCCCGCACGACCCAGTCGTCGAAGTCGCCGGGCCCCTCGGGCGAGTCGTCCTGCACGTACTCCCGGCGGTAGGCCGGTGTGCCCCCGACGATGGCGAACACCCGGGCGGCGAGCGACGGGTCACTGATCCCCCAGAAGGCCGCCGCCGCCCGGTAGTCGAGGGGTGCGACGGGAAGTTCGAGCCCGGCCCGCCCGCGCAGCGGAGCGGAGCCGGCCAGCAGCCCGCCCATGAACGAGAGCGCGGAGCCGCACAGCAGCAGACGGGAACGGGAGTCGGTGCGCTCCGCGCGGCCCGGAGTGAGTGCGTGCTGGATTACCGACGGCAGGTCACGACTCGCCCGAGCCAGGTAGGGAAACTCGTCGATCACCACGGGGAGCTGGCGTTCGCGACCCAGGGCCAGCAGCGCGTCGACCGCGCTCGACCAGTCGACCAGATGGACCGGCCCAGGGGCACCTGTGTGCCGGCCGAGCGCCTCGCCCAGCCGCCGCAGCGACTCCGTCGGTGTCGCCTCGGTCGCCCCGAAGTAGAAGCCGCCCGCGGCGCGGGCCAGTTCGTACAGCAGCAACGTCTTGCCCTGCCGGCGGCGCCCGCTCACCACGCCCAACGTGGCACCTCGCCGGTCGTCGGTGGCGAAACGGACCAACTCCGCCCACTCGACGTCACGGTCGAAGATCTCCGCGGGCTTGCTCAGCTCCATGGACGCAAAGTATAACTACACTTCTTATAACTGTAGTTATACAAAATGCAGGGTCAGTCGATACCGGCGTACGAGTGCAGGCCCTCGAAGAAGATGTTCACGCCGAACAGGTTCATCAGCACGGTGAGAAAGCCGAGCACGGCCAGCCAGGTCGCCACGTTCCGCTTCACGCTCGGTGTGGCCCGGGCGTGCAGGTAGCCCGCGTACACCACCCAGGAGATGAACGCCCAGGTCTCCTTCGGGTCCCAGCCCCACGGCCGGCCCCAGGCCGCCTCGGCCCAGATCGCCCCGGCGATCACCGCGAAGGTGAAGATCGGGAACGAGAACGCGTGCAGCACGAAGGTCAGCCGTTCCAGGGCCGCCGCCGCCGGCATCCGCCTGGCGAGGGTGTACGGGAAGCTCCGCCGGCCCTGTTCCCAACCGGCCCGCATCAGGTACGCGACCGCCGGCACCACACCGAGCAGGAAGACCCCGGAACTGAACACGATCGTCGAGACGTGGACGACGAACCAGTACGAGTTAAGCGCCGGCACCAGCGGGACGATCGGCGTGTACAGCACCAGCTCGGCGGTCGCCACCAGCAGCACCATGACCAGCGTCAGGAACAGCCCGAGGCGGCGCAGCGGCGGGCGCTTCCACAGCACGGCGAGCCAGCCCGCGGTCGCGATGAACGAGACCGTCAGCACGAACTCGTACATGTTGCCCCAGGGCATCCGGTCGGCGGCGAGGCCGCGCGTGACCAGCGCACCCAGGTGCAGCAGGGCGGCCACGGCGGTGGCCCCGACGGCGATCCGGCCGGCCAGCCGGGCCCGCGCGGCGGTGCGCTCGGCCGCTGCCGTACCGCCGGCCGCCGGCACCTTCGCGACGACCTCGCCGGGCGCTCCCACGCCCGCGCCGACCAGCTCGCGGGCGGGCGCGGCGGCCCGGGTACGGGCGTTGCCGAGCGCGTACTCGACGGCGTGGCTGATCATCGCGACCAGGTACGCCAGGATCGCGAACGACACCAGCTGGTCGGAGAGTGCGGACATCACTCGGCTCCTTCTCGCGCCCCGGCCTGGTCGTCAGGACCGGCACCGACCTGCCCGCCCCGCGTCCCGTCGCCGCTGACCGCGGCCACGAGCTGCGCGAACTCGTCGGCGAACCCGGGATGGTCGGTGCGCGGCAGCCCACCGGCCTCGACCAAACTACTACCGCCCGTCGGAGATCCACCCGCGGGGTCGCCGGCCGTCACCCCGGCGGGGGGCAGCACCCGGAAGAAGACCCGGCGCCGGCGGCCGAAGAGCGAGCCCATCAGGCCCAGCAGCAGCGTGCCGGAGCTGACCAGCAGCAGCGTCGCACCCGGGTCGTACCGCACCGACAGCACGATGTACGGCTCGGTGCCCAGGAACTCCAGCTTCGAGCCGTCGTCCAGCGTCCAGGCCTCGCCGACCTTGAGCAGCTTCGTGCCGACCTCCTTGACCTTGCCTTCCCGCACCTGTCGCTGATCCAGCTCGTACACCGAGCCGGGGATGCCGGCGTCCAGGCCCAGGTTGCCCCGGTACGCGACGAGGTTGAGCAGCGGGTTGCGCTCGGTCGGGAACTCGGACCGGACGAACGGGCCCTCCTGCGGGGCGGTCGGCAGGTACAGGCCGGAGAAGGCCATCTGGAGGTTCGCGTCCCGCTTGCCGGTGGCCGGGTCGACGTTGGCGTCGGGGAAGGTCGCCACGCCCTCGCCGGTGATCCCGATGTCTCCGGTGGTGAGGAACGGGGTCGTGCTGGTCTGGCTGCGGCCGAAGCGGTCGGTGTAGCGGACCACCGGGGCGTACCCGTGGCCGAGCAGGTAGACGTTCGCGCCGTCCAGGCGCAGCGGCGAGTTGACCGAGAACTCGGCCGGGCGCGGGGCGCCGCCGTCCTCGTCGACGGTCACCTCCGCGTTGAAGGACTCCGGCTGGCCGTTGGACTCCAGGAACTCCGCCTCGAAGTCGTTCAAGCTCAGGCAGAACCCCGGCAGGTCGGCGCTGCCCACCCGGGCACCGAACGACGTCTCCGCGTACTGCTGCTGGGTGTTGCAGAACGCGTTCTCCGCGCCGGCCACCAGCAGGCGGTTGCCGCTCCAGCCGTACCACGAGCCGAGCGCGACACCGACCAGCACCACCACCATCGAGGTGTGGAAGAGCAGGTTGCCGGTCTCCTTGAGGTAGCCCTTCTCGGCGGAGACCTCGTCACCCCGCACCACCACCCGCCAGCGGCGGCGGCGCAGCGACTCGGCGATCGCGGCGGCACCGCCGGCCGGGGCGGCGAGGACGGCGTGCTGGGGCAGCCGGTCGAGCCGCTTCGGGACGGCGGGCGGCTGCGACCGCAGGGCCCGGACGTGGTCCCGGAGCCGGGGCGTGATGCAGCCGATCAGCGACGTGAAGAGCAGCAGGTAGATCGCCGAGAACCAGACCGACCCGAACGCCTCGAACGCGCCCAGCCGGTCCAGCACCGGGGCCAGGTCCGGGTGGGCGGCGAAGTAGTCCCGTACGTCCTCCGGGTTGACGCCGCGCTGCGGCAGGACGGAGCCGGGGATCGCGGCGACCGCGAGCAGGAAGAGCAGCACCAGCGCGGTACGCATGCTGGTGAGCTGCCGCCACGAGTTGCGCAGCAACGCGAGTACCGGGTTGGGGCGGCGCCGGGGCGCCTCGGCCGGCGGGGCCCGCCGCTCGTCCACGACGGTCATCAGATGCTCACCTCACCGGCGCCGACGGTGGCCTGCAACCAGCTCACGAAGTTGGTCCAGCCGCCGGTCACGAGGGCGAGGCCGATCAGGATCAGCAGCACGCCGCCGACCCGGGTGACCCACCGGCTGTTGCGCCGGACGGCGCGGAAGACCCCGAGCAGGCGCTGGAAGCCCAGCCCGAAGACGAGGAACGGCACCCCCAGCCCGAGGCAGTACGCCACGGCGAGCACCACGGCCCGGTCGGTCTGGCCTCCGACGGTGGCCATTCCCAGCACCGCGCCGAGTGTCGGGCCGGTGCAGGGCACCCAGCTCAGCGCGAAGACCGCGCCGAGCACCGGCGCGCCGAGCAGCCCGGCGGACGGCAGCTTCTGGATGCGGAACTCGCGCTGCAACCCGGGCAGCGCCCCGACGTAGCTCAGCCCGAGGAGCACGATCAGCCCGCCGATCACGATCTCCAGCGTCCGCTCGTACTGGAAGAGGACCTTGCCGACGGTGGCGAACAAGATCGCGGTGGCGGTGAAGACGACGGTGAAGCCGGCGATGAACAGCAGCGTGCCGGCGAGCACCCGGCCCTTGACGGCCGCCGCGGCGGCCCGGGTGCGTTCCCGCACCGCCACGCCCCCGCCCGAGGTGTTAACAGGGGGCCCTTCCTCTACCGGAGACGTTAAGAGGGGGCCCTTCCTTTCGCGGCGTCCTTCGAGGTCGGCGCCGGCTAGGCCCGTTACGTAGGAGAGGTAGCCGGGCATCAGGGGGAGGACGCAGGGGGACAGGAAGCTCACCAGGCCGGCCAGGGCCGCCGCGCCGATGGCGAGCAGCAGCGGACCGGACTGCGCGAGCTCGCGGAACGTCTCGCCCATCAGCGCTGGCCGGTCCGCGCGGGCGACTCCGCGGCGATCCGCTCGACGATGGGCTGGAGGCCCTCCTGCTTGACGGCGGCCCGGATCACGGTGGCGATCCGGCCCTCCCGGTCGAGCACGACGGTGGCCGGGATGGTGTTCGGCGGGATGTCCAGCGCGAGCGCCAGGCGGCTCGGCGGGTCGAACAGGCTCGGGTACGTCACCCGGCCCTCCTCGAACGCCTTCGCCTTGTCCCGCTGGTCCTGGATGTTGATGCCGAGGAACGTCACGCCGGAGCTCTTGGTCGCCTGGTAGGTCGCCTCCAGGTCGTCGGCCTCGGCGCGGCAGGGCGCGCACCAGGAACCCCAGAAGTTGACCACCACGACCTGGCCGCGGTCGCGTGCCACGTCGTAGCTGCCGCCGTCGAGCAGCTCACCGGCGAGTTTCGGGGCGGCGGAACGCTGGTCCGGAGCGCACTCGATAATCCCGTCCCGGTTGTCGCAGGCCTTCTCCGCGTTCGACGGGGAGCAGGCGGCGAGCGCCGCCGTGGCGACGGCGGCGAGCAGGCCGGCGGTCAACCTGAGAGGCCGGTTCATCACGCCCCCTTGGCTGTCCGGGCGGTCGGCGACATCGCGATCAGGTGCGCGGCCGGCTCGGTGTACCCGATGCCGACCACCTTGGCGCCGTCGAAGTGGAAGGAGGTGAGGCTGGCCAGCCCGCACTGCCGCTTACGCGGGTCGTGCCAGAGGCGCTTGCGTTCGACGTACCGGCGCAGGGTCCAGATCGGCAGCTGGTGGGAGACGAGGACGGCCTCCCGCCCCTCGGCGGCGACGCGGGCGGCGTGCAGGGCGGCGAACATGCGCTCCGCGATCGCGCGGTACGCCTCACCCCAGCTCGGCGTCACCGGGTCGCGCAGTACCCACCAGTTGCGCGGGTCGCGGAACGACCCGTCGCCCGGGGACACCTTCTTACCCTCGAACCAGTTGGCGCTCTCGATCAGCCGCTCGTCGACACCGACCGGCAGCCCGAACTGCGCGGCGATCGGCTCGGCGGTCTGCTGGGCACGGTCCAGCGGGCTGGCCACCACGTGCACGACCTCCCGCTCGGCGAGCCCCTGCGCGGCGGCCTTCGCCATCTGCACGCCCAGCTCGGACAGGCGGAAGCCCGGCAGCCGGCCGTAGAGGATGCCCTCGGGGTTGTACACCTCGCCGTGCCGCAGCACGTGGACCACCGTCTTGCTCACCGCTGCGCCCCCCTTGTTCGCGACTGCGGGGCTCGCGAACCCGGCGCACTCCTCGCGCTCACCGCTACCCCCCGTGACCCGCCGCAGCCGCCGCGGCCGCCGCCGCCGGAAGCGCCCCGGCGATCTGCTCCAGGGCGGCGTCATCGATCGCCGCCGACACGAACCACGACTCGAACGCGCTCGGCGGCAGGTAGACCCCGGCCGCGAGCATCGCGTGGAAGAACGCCTTGAACGCCGGCACCTGCTGGGTGCGCGCACTGTCGTAGTCGACCACGTCGGCGTCGGTGAAGAAGATCGAGAACATGTTGCCCGCGTACGACAGCCGGTGCGGGACCCCGGCGGCGGCCAGCGCGTCGCCCGCCAGCTTGCCCACGACGGCAGCCGTCTCGTCCAGCCTGCGGTAGACCGCGTCGTCGGCGAGCCGGAGCGTGGCCAGGCCGGCGGCGCAGGCGAGGGGGTTACCGGAGAGCGTGCCGGCCTGGTAGACCGGCCCGGCCGGGGCGAGGCGCCCCATCACCTCCGCGCGTCCGCCGAAGGCCGCGGCGGGCAGGCCGCCACCCATGACCTTCCCGTACGTCCACAGGTCGGCCTCGGAGGCGTCGAGGCCGTGCCACCCGGAGCGGGAGACCCGGAACCCGGTCATCACCTCGTCGACGATGAGCAGCGCGCCGTGCGCGTGGGCGATCGCGGCGAGCCGTTGGTTGAAGGCGTCGCGCGGGGCGACCACGCCCATGTTGCCGGCGGCGGCCTCGGTGATGACCGCGGCGATGTGCGGTCCCTCGGCGGCGAAGGCCGCCTCGACGGCGGTCAGGTCGTTGTACGGCAGCACGATCGTGTCGCCGGCCGCCGCGCCGGTCACGCCGGGTGAATCGGGGAGGCCGAGGGTGGCGACGCCGGACCCGGCGGCGGCGAGCAGCGCATCCGAGTGCCCGTGGTAGCAGCCGGCGAACTTGATGATCTTGGAGCGGCCGGTGAAGCCGCGGGCCAACCGGATCGCCGACATGGTGGCCTCGGTGCCCGAGTTGACCAGCCGCACCTGCTCGACCGGGGTGCGGTCGACGATCTCGGCGGCCAGCTCCACCTCACCGGGGGTGGGAGTGCCGAAACTGGTGCCGAGGGCGGCGGCCTCGCGCAGCGCCTCGACCACCGCCGGGTGGGCGTGGCCGAGGATCAGCGGCCCCCACGAGCAGACCAGGTCGACGTAGCGCCGCCCGTCCGCGTCGTACAGCCAGGGCCCCTCCCCCCGGACCATGAACCGCGGGGTGCCGCCGACCGCCCGGAAGGCGCGGACAGGGGAGTTCACCCCGCCCGGCACGAGGGCGCGGGCGCGGGCGAACAGGGCCTCGGAGGCCGGTGCGTCGGCCGGGTAGCGGCCGGATCCGGCGGGAAACAGATCGGTCACGATGCCGCCATTGTGTCAGCGTCGGAGGCCCGATCGGCAGGCACCCCGTACCGGGGGTTACCAGTCTCACCCTGGCCGGGTGTCCTCCGCCCCTGGTCGCCGGGCCCACTCCGCCTCGCCGGGCCGGTGCGTCGAGATCGCGATAGGCTGACCCGGTGGATCGTGCCGAACTGTCCATCACGCTGCACCGGTCGGGTGACGAGGCCATCCTGCGCCTCGCCGGTGAGATCGACATGCTCACGGCCGCCCAGCTCTCGACCGTCGTCAACGAGGTGCTGACGGATCCGCCGCCGCGGATCGTGCTCGACCTGGGCGGCGTCACCTTCTGCGACTCGCAGGGTCTGGGCACGCTGGTCGTGCTCAGTCGCAAGGCCAGTCACGCCCAGAGCCTGCTGGTCCTCACCAACGTGGGCGAGTTCCTGCTCCGCGTCTTCGACATCACGGGCCTCCGCAGCGCCCTGATGATCCGCAACGACGCCCCCACCACCTGACCGGCCGTCAGTCGGTGTTGCCCCAGCGGGCCTGCTCCAGCAGGTCGATCGCGCGGGCCACCGCCTCCGGGTCCGCGTCGCCGCGCAGCAGGGCGGTCGCCTCGTCCACCGCGTCGGTCAGCAGGCGCCACTGCCGGTCACGCTCCCGGACCAGGTCGGACTGCGCCGCGAGCTGCCGCGTCTTCACCCACAGCTCCACGAACACCGACACCTTGGCACGCAGCACCCACGGGTCGAACGGCTTGGTCAGGTAGTCCACCGCGCCGGCCGCGTACCCGCGCAGCGCGAGCTGGGCGTCCCGGTCGGCGGCGGTGAGGAAGATGATCGGGACGTGCCGGGTACGCTCCCGCCGCTTGATGTGGCTGGCCGTCTCGAAGCCGTCCATGTCGGGCATCTGCGCGTCGAGGAGGATCACCGCGAAGTCGTCGACGAGGAGCTGCTTCAACGCCGCCTCGCCGCTCTCCACCGCCACCGACTGCACCGGAAGCCCCTGGAGGATCGCCTCCAGGGCCATCAGGTTCTCCCGGCGGTCGTCCACCAGCAGCGCCTTCGCCATCTGGGTCACGAACTCTCCTCGCTCCGGCTGCCACTGATCCAGGACGACATACGTTCGATCAGCTCGTCCAGGTCGACCGGCTTGGTGATGTAGTCACTACCCCCGGCCGCCAGAGCCGACTCCCGGTCACCGGGCATCGCCTTCGCGGTCAGGAAGACGATCGGCAGGTCGGCGAACCGGTGGTTACGCCGGATCTGCCGCGTCGTCTCGTATCCGTCCTGGTCGGGCATCATGGCATCCATCAGGACGATGTCCACCTCGGGATGCTCGGCCAGGAGGCGGACGCCGTCCGCCCCGTTGTCCGAGTACAACACGGTCATGCCGTGCAGCTCCAATGCGCTGGTCAAGGCGAAGACGTTCCGGACGTCGTCGTCCACGATCAGCACCGTCGCACCCTCGAGCTGGCGCGTGGCCGGCGCCTCCGACGCCTCCGGCAGCAGCTCCACCGGCGGCATCAGCAGCGACGACGGGAGGCCGGCCCGGGTGGGCGAGGGCGGCGCCGGTGCCACGACGGCGTCCGGGGCCAGCACGTCGGGTACGAAGAGCGTGAACGTCGACCCCTGCCCGGGCGCCGACGACACGCTGATCGCACCACCCAGCAGCCGGGCCAGGTCCCGGCTGATCGACAGCCCCAGGCCGGTGCCGCCGTAGCGGCGACTGGTGGTGCCGTCGGCCTGCTGGAACGCCTCGAAGATGATCGAGAGCTTGTCGTCGGAGATGCCGATGCCGGTGTCCGCGACGGTGAACGCGATCACCTGCCGGGCGTTGGTCAGCGCCGGCACGTCGAACACCGCGGTACCCGGCGCCGGGGCGATCTTGAGCGTCACCGCGCCGGCGTCGGTGAACTTGACCGCGTTGGAGAGCAGGTTGCGGAGGATCTGCTGCAAGCGCTGGGCGTCGGTGACGATCGCCTCCGGCAGGTCCCCGCTGACCTGGACGTCGAAGTCCAGGCCCTTCTCCTCCGCCTGGGGCGCGAACGCCTGCTCGACGTAGCCGCGGATTTCGGCGAACCGGATCTCGGTCGGCTCGACGTCCATCCGGCCCGCCTCGATCTTGGACAGGTCGAGGATGTCGTCGATCAGCGAGAGCAGGTCGGAGCCGGCGCTGTGGATCGTCCTGGCGAACTCGATCTGCTTCGGGCTGAGGTTCCTCTCCGAGTTCTCGGCGAGCAGCCGGGCCAGCAGCAGCAGGGAGTTCAGCGGCGTACGCAGCTCGTGGCTCATGTTCGCCAGGAACTCCGACTTGTACGCCGACGCCCGGGTGAGCTGCTGCGCCTTCTCCTCCAGGCCGAGCCGGGCCAGCTCGATCTCCCGGTTCTTCGTCTCGATGTTGCCCTTCTGCTCCGACAGCAGCTTCGCCTTGTCCTCCAGCTCCGCGTTGGTGCGCTGGAGTTCGGCCGACTGCTCCTGCAGCTCGTGGGCCAGCCGCTGGGACTGGGCGAGCAGTTCCTCCGTACGCCGGTTCGCCTGGATGGTGTTGACCGCGACGCCGATCGTCAGGACCAGCCGCTCGAGGAACGCCAGGTGCAGGTCGGAGAAGGCCGACACCCCGGCGAACTCGATCACGCCGAGCAGCTCGCCCTCGAAGAGCACCGGCAGCACGACCAGGTCGGCCGGCGGCGTGTCGGCGAGCCCCGAGCGCAGCGTGAGCCGGCCGTCCGGGGCCGCGCTGACCCGGATGGTGCGGCGGGAGAGCGCGGTCTGCCCCACGAGCCCCTCGCCGGGGCCGAAGGTGACGTCGTGTCCGCGCGCCACGTAGCCGTACGAGGCGGCGAGCCGCAGCCGGACGCTTCCCTCCGAGTCGTCGACGAGGAAAAACGCGCCGAGCTGGGCGTCGACCAGCGGCGTCACCTCCATCATGATCATGCGGCAGACCTCGCCGAGGTCCCGCTGACCCTGGAGCAGACCACCGATGCGGGCCAGGTTGGAGTCCAGCCAGCCCTGCTCGGCGTTCTTCTTGGTCGTCTCCCGGAGGGTGACGATCATCTGGTTGATGTTGTCCTTCAGCTCGGCGACCTCGCCCTGCGCCTCGACCGCGATCCGCTGGGTCAGGTCGCCCCGGGTCACCGAGGTGGAGACCTGCGCGATGGCGCGCAGCTGCGTGGTCAGCGTCGAGGCGAGCTGGTTGACGTTCTCGGTGAGGTCCCGCCACGTACCGGAGACGCCCTTGACCTGGGCCTGACCACCCAACTTGCCCTCGATGCCGACCTCCCGGGCCACCCGCGTGACCTCGTCGGCGAACGACGACAGCTGGTCCACCATCGTGTTCACGGTGTTCTTCAGCTCCAGGATCTCGCCCTGCGCGTCCACCGTGATCTTCTGGCCCAGGTCGCCCTTCGCCACCGCGGTGGTGACCGAGGCGATGTTGCGAACCTGCGAGGTCAGGTTCGACGCCATCGAGTTCACGTTGTCGGTCAGGTCG